>CAZSBD010000183.1:0-2953 GCA_964605215.1 uncultured Oscillospiraceae bacterium
TGATTAGGCTGCTTTCATGAATGTTGACAATCTCCACCAAAGCATATCTGGCTGGGTGATTTTCGGCTTCCTCCGGGGAAAGGGTTTGCTTGATCTCCTCCCAGTAAGCCTTGGCAGTGGCCATAGAATGGTTGCCGTCGCCCACTGCAAAATACAGAGTGGGGTAGTCCTTCTGCAAATCATATTTCTTCTGGAAAACATTTGGATCGCCAAGCTCGGCAAAGGACTCAAAAATTGCGTCTGCTTTGGGGCCCTTGGGAAGGAAGTAGCCGTGGAGACTGCCACCCCGCATCAGCAGGTTAGTATTGTAAACCTCCTGGTATTGGGAAAGATCGTCAAAGAGAGGTTCGATGATCTTCTTTTCCGGATCATCAATGAGCAGCATAATGTGGGGCAGCTCCAGGGAAGCACCCTTGCGAACAGCCAGACGAGGGGGAATTCGTTCTACTACCGTTTTTTCTGTGGGCCGAATGGCGCTGGCAGAGCCTTTGTAATCGTAAGCTTCCAGATCCACAGCGCAGACCAGGCCGTGGCGGATGGTGCCGCCTGACTGTCTGCTTACCAAGATAAGACCTTCGCCAATGTTCTGCATTGTGCCGTCAGACAGGTAAGTTTCCATTGCCTGATGGATGTTTTCAATTCGGTTCTGGATATCCGGTTCATTCAAATAAATTTCCGGCAGAACGAGATGAAGGGAAGAGGGAGCGTCTCCAATGGTATTGGCAACCGCCTCCCAATATTCCGGCTGAGAGGTATATTGATCGCAGGCGATAACCGCCCACTTTTCTTGATTGACAAATGAAGCAGGAAGATAAATCTCTGCGGTTTTTAAAATATTGTTTTTCATAAATTGATCCTCCATGAAAATGGGATTATATTATATTTATACTATAACAAAAAAGAGACCGGCGGTAAACTGCTTTTTTCAAAATGTTCCTCAGAATTTAAAGAGAAAAAGTGAGACAAAGCTAGGAAAAGTATTGTATAATGAAAAAATAAGCTGAAGGTGTGGGAAGGATCAGTCTTAAAAAACATTATATACCTGCCTGCAGTATCCTAGATAAAAGATAAAGGATGATCATTATGCAAAAAAAGGATCAAAATAAATTAAAGCTGTTTTTGACAGGAATCAAAGCCAGATATTCACAGAATGCGGAATACTTTAGGGATATTCAGTTTTCCTTTAAATCTGGCAATAAGACCTACGAAGGTATCTGTGTGATGGAGGAAAAACGACTCCTTCTGCACTATAATGGCCTGCGGAAGGAATATACCATAGAAGGGATTGGCGACTGGTTTGAGCAGGAATGCCAAAAATATGAGCATAGTGTCTTAAAATATCGGGAGAGAGGGCATGTGCTGGAGATTGCGTGCGGCGCAAAGGGCGTACAGATGAAACAGTATGAGGAAAAGGAAACGCCGGTTGTTCAAAAGACCAATCCTTTGATCGGAGGCAGACAGTACAAAATCCCCATGGATCGGGCATCTGAGCTTTTGCAAGCCATTGGTGTGTTGACAAAAGACGGCAAAATCCGAAACGATAAGATCCGCAAATACAATCAGATCGATCATTATGTAGAACTGGTGGGGCCTATTTTTGAGCAGGAGGAAGGAGAAATCCTTCTGCTGGACTGCGCCTGCGGAAAGTCTTATTTGAGTTTTGTGATGAATTATTACCTGCGGGAGATTTTGAAAAAACGCTGCCATATTATTGGTATAGATATCAACCCTCACGTTATTGAAGAGAGTGAAAAGCTGGCTCGCAAGTTGGGTTATCATAATATGGAGTTTTATGCAGCGGATCTGCGAACCTATGAGCCTCCAAAGGGCGTAACGGCTGTGATTTCTCTTCACGCCTGCGATATTGCTACAGATCTGGCTTTGGGAACTGCCATCCAGGCCAATGCGAAGTACATCGCCTGTGTGCCTTGCTGTCATAAGGAACTGTTGGGACAGTTGCAGATGGGAGAACTGGCACCCATAACAAAATACGGCGTATTTAAAGCGCGATTTAATGATGTGTATACAGATGCTATGCGGGCGTTAAAGCTGGAAGCGGAGGGCTATAAGGTTTCTGTGGTGGAATATATTTCTCCTCTGGACACACCGAAGAACATTTTGATCCGGGCACAGAAGGTAAGCCAGAAAAATGCTCAGGCTGAGGCGGAGTATCAGAAAATGACAGAGCTTTTTGGGACCTATTCTGCTTTGGACCGTCGGGTCAGCGGTGTGGAAATTATAGAGGATTACGAAGATAAGCAGGAAGATTGGGCGTAAAAATTTTACGCATAAATTGCGAATAGAATAAAACGGCAAGCCGAAGACCACACTTCTTGACGACTTATATAAAATCAACAAAAAATATTCTATTTTGTTGTGAATTATAGAATAAGAGAAAAAAGATTCCGTTATATTTGGCAAAAAAGATTCGAAGTATAAAAAAAAATTTATACCAGATATTATCTAAAAAGAATAAAAAATACAAAAAAAATGTTTCAAGATTTCTGAAAGAGTGCTATAATAATAGCTGGAAAGAACAGCCGGTGAACTTAAAGGAAAGTTGAGTTCATTCTGACACTTTTTCTTGAATCCCTTTAAGACGGTTTCGGGATGGATGTGTGATGTGTAAACACAGAGATAACCGTTATAACAAAATTTTAAGGAGGTCAATAAGTTATGAACGCTTATATGACAAGAGTTATGGAGCAGGTTGCTGCTCGCAATGCGGGTCAGCCTGAGTTCCTGCAGACAGTAGAAGAAGTATTTAAGTCTCTGGAGCCTGTTATCGAAGCTCATCCGGAGTATGAGGCAACTGGTCTTCTGGAAAGAATCACCGAGCCTGAGAGAGCAATCTCCTTCCGCGTAACTTGGGTAGACGATGCTGGTAAGGTACAGGTTAACCGTGGTTTCCGTGTACAGTTCAACAGCGCTATTGGTCCCTACAAGGGCGGTC
>CAZSBD010000184.1:0-2944 GCA_964605215.1 uncultured Oscillospiraceae bacterium
AACCGTCTTCTTTTTGATACTGGTACGGCGGAAAAGGATCCGCGCAAACTTTAATTTTTTTCATAGCTTTCTCCTATATGAAAAAGTGATGTTTACAAGCCTATTTATGACAAACGCAGGGGCAAATTTTACCCCTGCGCCGCTTGTTTATAATCTCCGTTTTTTACTTGCCAAGCTTTGCTGCCAGCGTTGCCAGTTCCGGCTCCACGAATTTACCATCCTGCAAAATCATCTTGTCATCCAGGTAAATGGTACAATTCAGACAAATACCGTCAATATGACTCTTTGCCTCTCTAGGTGCGCCGCCAGAATAGCAGGAACCCTGATGACCAAAGCCCCATTCTGTACTGCCCCATACTCGCTCATCCTCTGTGGTGCAGCCTTCCAGCTTGGCGTTGGGATTCACGCCATAGCATACATGAGCGGCTATGTACATATTCGGATCATCCAGCTTCTTATAGTAAGCCCGCAGAATATCCGCCTGTTCACCGCCCTGGATCTCCTGAATGCGGCCTTCCTTGACGATATAAGAGACCGGCTCTTGCAGCTTGCCCAGTTCTGCCTCGCCGCCGCCGGAAATGGTACCGTCAAAAGCGATAACACCGTTGATGGTTTCTTCCTTCGGCGCCCAGCCGATCTGACCGATTAGAAAATGACCGCCAGCAAAGCTGTAATCACACTCATTGGCTACCGGGCGATTAGGATCATTTTCAAAGGAAACGTCTGTACCTGCTGCATTGGTAATACGCATCCGCTTTGCTTCCTTGGTCATCTGTGTCAGTCGATTCTGGAAAGCCTGCTGTGCCTGGAGATCTACCTCGCCGATGCAGCGAACGATCCGCTCAATGCTCAGACCGCCCAGCATAACCTGACGGGTACGGCCGTTAGTCACAGCCTTGTCCCAAATGGGAGAATACAACAGCCACTGGTCGTTCATCTCAACCCAAACATCTGTCTTATCCACACAGGCAATCAGCGGATCCGGCAGATAAGGCATAGTCAGGGCTCCATAGCCCTTCGGGGTGGAATGCCATGCAACCATAGTCTTAGCGCCCAGCACCTCCGCAGCCTTTGCCATTTCCTCTACAACCCGAAAATCCGGCTTAGAGTCCACAGTAATCAGAACACTTTCTCCCTTTTTGACCTGAATCAGGTCATGCATTAGCTTATAGCAGGCATTTGCCAGCTCTAAGTCCATATAACTCGGCATAAGTCTTTCCTCCTGTTTTTTCACACAATTATATTAATATTTTATTGTTATACCTTTATTCTTCGATTTCTTCTCCGACGATACCTACCTTCTTGTTTCCGAAAAGCTGCATAAAGATGTAATAGACAACCAGGCTGACAACCAAAGAGTTGACAGAGGCAATGCCCCAGCTTACCTGAAAGCCTACGACAGCAGCAATAATCAGGCTGATAAAGGCCCAAACATTGACCTTGCAGTAGTGGGTACCCGGACCATATTCATACTTCTGCTTTTTTAAAAAGTAATAATCGCTGATGATAATACCGGCAACCGGCGGAATAGCAACACCTAAAATGGACAGCCATGTGGTGAAATAATCTGCCAAACCCATAGCGCCAACGATGGTAGCCAAGATACCAGTAATAATTACGATCTTATGCTTGGAAACCGGGATCACGTTTGCCAGGCCTAGGCTTGCTGTATAGAGATTATTGTCGTTGGTCGTCCACTGCGCCAGGATCAGGATGATCAGCGCTGCAACACCCAAGCCCATAGAAAGCAGAGCCACTGGCAGATCGTCAATACCAGTCGCAGCTGTCATAATAAAGCCAGCCAAAATGATAAAGGAGTTAGCACCCAGATAACCGAAAATGGTACCGCCCCATGCAATCTTCGTATTTTGGGCGTAACGGGTAATATCCGCCTGTGCAGAAGCGCCGCCTGCAAAGGAACCTACAATGGTTACCACAGCTGCGCCCAAGGTCATAGGCTGCGTTGGTACAATGCTGCGAATCACATCCCAGCCGCCTGCGCCCTTAATGGCAAAACAAACGCCTGCGATGGCCAAAATACCGATGGCCGGTACTGCAACATAGCTAAGCATATTCAAGCCCTTATAGCCAAAATAAGCGGTGAGCATCATCAAAATGCCGCCCCAGAACGCTGCAACGTATTTTGATGTAATAAAGCCGACACCAGGGAATAAAGCTGCCATGGTAGAGCCGAAAAAGCCTACCTGAACAGCAAACCAGCCCAGCATAACCACAGCCAGCAAAATGCCTACAAATTTTGAACCTTGCCGGCCAAAGCTGTGACGGGACAGCATAGCGGATGCCACGCCTTCCTTCGCACCTGCTGCGCCTACTGCACCGCCATACAGGCTCAGAATTACATTACCTAAAATCACCGCCAAAATTGCGGTTTTCCAAGACATACCAAAGGCAATGGCCGCGCCTGTATACAGACCGGACATACAAATACAAAAGCCCGCTGCTACAAAGGCTACACTCCAAAAGTTCTTTCTTTCTGCATCTGGCACACGGCGAGTCGCGTTATCATTTTCATCCCGCGTAGGAACCGTCGTTGTTTTTTTCGTTAGTTCCATTTTCCTTCCTCCTTGCTCATAGTCAAGCGTTTCTTTTCTTTATCTTTACTATAGCATTTCCTAAAAGAGCTTGTCAGCGTGTAGAAAAACAAAAAGAAAAGCCATTTTATGTGCGTTTGCACATAAAATGGCTAAAATGGTCTATTTAAATGGAAGTTCGTTGCTTTGCATCATATCAAAAATCATTAAAAAATTCAATAAATGAGGCATTTTCAAGGGGGAGTATCCCAGCAATTCCACAATCTTATTTTTTCGTTGGAGCATCGTGTTTTTATGCACATACATCTGCTGGGCTGTTTGCTGAATGTTTCCATTGTTCCAAAGCAGGTGATACAGGGTTTCTGTCAATTCGGTTCCGTGATCATGATCGT
>CAZSBD010000185.1:0-2939 GCA_964605215.1 uncultured Oscillospiraceae bacterium
AAAGAGCCGGAAACAGGCGAATCCGTACTTATTGAGAATATGAGCTATGAGGAGTGGGCGGGGTGGAAGGAAAGCGCAAATCAGGTTGCAAGTTCGACTAATTCTGGTATAATTAAAAAAAGAGCGGAGTTGCAGCCTGTCATATTGAGTTTGGGAAAATTGAACGAATTGCAGAAATGGCAGGATGATTATTATTCATTCAATTCTGGAATATCGTTTGATAAAGCAGACAATCCAAACATAGCAAAATATTCTGGCAGAGCATATGAAGCAATTAACGCCGTAGAGCGTGGTGGAGTATCGTACGAAAAAGCTCTTAAACGTTACGGAAACCTTAGCAGATATAAAAGTATTAGTGATGGTGTATCTTCCGAGCTTTCAAAATTCAAACTACAAACAGATTTGCAAGTAAAGCGTGTCGTTAGCAGCGTTGATTACATTACTGGCACCGGCTCTTCAATTGAAGATATGCTGTCTATTGTAGGACAAGGTTACACGGAAAAAGGATTCACAAGCACGACTATTTGTCAAGATGCAACCTTACCGTTTGGCGGGTTCGCCGACACAAAAACTGTACTTGATATTCTTGTGCCAAAGAGCACAAGAGGCGCATATATTTATAAAATGGCAGATAGTCCAGCAGAATTTGAGTTTTTGATCGATAAAGGCACTACATATAAAGTCCTTGATGCTGGGGAACGAACGGTAAAAAAGAAAGTATATAATTTCACGCGCAGGGTTTGGGAAGATAAAGAAGTACCAGAGCGTTATATGAAACTGGAGGTTGTATCTCAATGACAGAGACAGTATATGATTGGCTACCGGTTTTTGCTGAGTATGCAGAGTTTTCCGATGATTTTGAAGTTGGTGATTTTGTGGAACTGCGTGAAGACGCACCGAAAACGGCAAAATCAGCGTATCACAAGTACATCAAGTTCATTTCACACGCTTTAATTGGGTGGGATGATTTGATTATTGAGAATCGCAAAATTGTCGGAATGTCAAGCAATATAAAAGGAAAGTCAAAAAAACAATGTGAAATTGTCATGAAATTGATTTCTGATGGTTGGATTGACAATAACCCGTTTATTAAGGATTAAAGATGCACATTCAATTTACTGACAACAGCAAAGAAGTTCAGGAAAGGATATCATATGGCGAAAGACGATTTTCATGTGATTGTGTACCAGATTTTAGCATACCTGTATCAATGTCTGAAAAAAGGGGAAAATGTGAATCCCAGAATGCTGAGCATTGACAGCGATTATTTTAAAGTCAACGGACAGGAACTCAACTGCAGATATTGGTCTTCTATCATTTATCATTTACAGCGGCTTGGCCTAATCGAGGGTGTGATATTTGCCGACATTGATAATCTGAGGTATCCGCATCCAGTGAAGTGGGATGACTGTATCATTACACCTGCCGGAATTGAGTACCTGACAGACAATTCGTTTCTTGCAAAGGCAAAAGATTTTCTGAAGGATGCGAAGGCCATCACGCCATTTGTATGAGGTTGGGAAATGAATATTGAACTGACAGACAACAGCAGGGATATTTTAGATGCCATGCAAGAGGCGGCTCTCCGGGCGCTGGAAAAGTGCGGGCTGACCGCTGAGGGATATGCAAAGCGGCTTTGCCCAGTTGATACCGGAAATCTGAGGAACAGTATAACTCACCAAGTTGACGAATCGGAGCCAGCCGTATACATAGGAACGGGTAGCGAATATGCCGCTTATGTGGAATTAGGAACCGGTATTCATTATCCAGGCGGTAGACCGATGCCGTGGGTGTATCAGGACGCGAAGGGCCAATGGCACAGGACGAGCGGACAGAAAGCGCAGCCTTATTTAAAGCCCGCCGTGGCTGACCACGCAGAGACATACAAAAACATCATTGATGGAGAGATGCGGAATGGATGAAAAAACCATTAAGGCAATAGAAGCCGTCCTTGCAAAAGAAGACCGTGTAGAGCTGATCCCCGTGAAGGACGGCGTGAAAGTTATTCACATTAAGCGGGAGGAAGTCAAAAAGTAAATATTGCACCTGCCTGTAAGCGTTCAGGCAGAAGAGCTAAGTGGAGCTAATTACTAAGAATTTCTTGGTAGTTAGCTCCTTTTTTGTTGGGTAAACACCGTGAAGCACAGCGGTTTTTATACAAAGTTCGTGGCCGAAGGACAGGCCCCAAAGAAAAGGAGAACTATATATGAGTTTAACTAGAAAAATGTTGAAGACTA
Organism: uncultured Oscillospiraceae bacterium; assembly: GCA_964605215.1. Lineage (GTDB taxonomy): Bacteria > Bacillota > Clostridia > Oscillospirales > Butyricicoccaceae > CAZSBD01. The sequence goes on from CAZSBD010000185.1 coordinate 2,238, forward strand.
TGGGCATTGAAGATGAAAAGATTGACCAGATCATTGAGGCTCATACCGAAACTGTGGACGGCCTAAAAGCTGATGTTGAGCGCTATAAGGCCGATGCAAAAGCCCTGCCGGATATTCAGAAGCAGTTGGAACAAGCGCAGGCTGACCTAGAAGCTGGAAAGAAAGATAGCTGGAAGGTCAAATATGATGCCATCAAAGAAGAATTTGATGGATATAAAAAGGAACAGGCCAAAAAAGAGAGCCACGCAGCCAAAGAAAAGGCTTACAGGGATCTTCTGAAATCCTCCGGCATCAGCGAAAAGCGGATTGAATCCGTTTTAAGAGTGTCCGATGTCGATAGTGTAGAACTGGATGACAAGGGCGCAATCAAGGATGCCGATAAACTGACTGAATCAGTCAAGAGTGAATGGTCTGACTTCATTGTAACCACCACCACAAAGGGTGCTGATACGGCAAATCCCCCTACTAACACTGGCGGCAGCGCAATGACCCGTGACCAGATTATGTCTATCAAGGACAGAGCGGAACGGCGTGCAGCTATCGCCGCAAATATGAACTTATTTGAAACGAAAGGAAGTTAAAAATGGCAGCAGACGCTAATATGATTAAGAAATCCGATCTTGCACGTGTTCGCGAGATTGAATTCGTTGAAATGTTCGGCTATTCCATTAAAAAGTTGGTGGAAGCCCTGGGTGTGACCCG
>CAZSBD010000186.1:0-2934 GCA_964605215.1 uncultured Oscillospiraceae bacterium
CACTTGCAAACGCGAATACCGGCATGCAGTCTGCGAAGATAGGAACATCCGCAACCAAGGAAATCAAGAACTTTGTGAAAATGGTGACGACGGCTTTGAAAAGCAGCAAGTCATCCATCACTGCGGCGGCAAAAAATGCGGCGCTTGCCATCACATCAGGGTTTAAGTCTGCGAATATAGACCAGACGATCAAAACATCGATGACGAAAGCCATGTCAGGTATCATCAATGCCATTAACTCACAGCGGTCAGCGATCCAGAGTGCTGCCAGAGCATGCGCCCAGGGGTTGGTGACCGGGTTTAACGGGGCAAATGCGGGAAGCGCCATACGAAACAGTGTCGTTACTGCATTTACAGGCGTTACAAGTGCTATTAATGGAAGGCGTTCGGCAATCACATCAGCCGCTAAATCATGCGGTCAGGGAGTTGTGACAGGGTTTAGATCCGCGAATATAGACACGATCAAGACGGTGGCGTCAAATGCTTTATCCGGATTTGTGGCGGCCATCAATGCCAAAAGAGGCACGGCTTCTTCGGCTGGTAAGGCAGTAGGCAGCGCGGCAATATCCGGTATCCGTTCAAACGCGACTTACAGTCAGGGTTACTCCATTGGTATCAATGTTGCTTATGGTGTGGCTGCCGGCATCAGGGCGGGAAGGTCCAGCGTTATCAACGCAGCGGCATCTGTAGCCGCATCCGCAATCAGCGCAGCAAGAAACAGATTGGACATTCGTTCTCCTTCGAGACGCGCCAGGAAAGAAATCGGCCAGATGTATGGCAAAGGTCTCGAACTTGGTATTTTGGATGAAGCCGATAACGTGGAAAAGGCATCGAAAGTTCTGGCGGATAATGCTGTACAGGCAATAGATGCGCCGGATTATACAGCGATTGCGACGATGGCCAGAAATAAAGTCCTGTCAGGTACGGCCGCCATAGGAAAACGGATGATTGAAGCGGATAGTTATCAAAAGAATCCTGCGAACAGAGAGTTGGATTATGGGAAACTCAAAACCATTTTTACTGAAGCTTTAAAAGAAATGAATCTGACCGTAACGATGGATGGTGAGAAAGTAGGGCTTATCATGACGCCGGCGGTAGATGAGAACATGTCTGATCTGGAAGATTTGAAAAGGAGAGGATGCTGATGAAGCAGATTAAATTTGGAGATAAAAATTCATACGATGCTTTTGGCCTCAGACTCCTTGAGTATACCATTGACCCGCCGGAAGTTAAGAAACTGTTTGTCGAACTTCCGGGAGGAGATGGCGTACTTGACTTGACGGAATGGACAGGCTATCCGGTTTATAGTAATCGCAAAGCATCTTTTAATTTTGACCTGCAGGCCGGCAACATGGTTGAGATGGAAGAAAAACTCTCTCAACTGTACGCTGGCCTGAATGGCATTGAGAAGAAAGTTTATATTGGTGATGGTTATTATTATACCGGGCGTTTAACTATCACAACAGAGCCGATCAACAACCTGTTCAGGATGGTCAGTATTGCGGGTGATTTTTATCCGTATAAATTCAAGGATCATGAAACGATCGTGAATGTCAATGCGGCCGCATCCGGAACTTCGGTGACATTGAATAATACATTGATGCCGGTAGTGCCAAAGATAACAGCGGAGAATTCTGTACAGATACAGTATGGCGGCAACAATTATGTTCTTGCGGCCGGTGAACAGTTTGTACCTGGTATCATGCTGTTTAAAGGGCAGCATGATCTGGTAGTCAAAGGAACAGGCCAGGTTACATTTACATATAGGGAGGGACGTTTTTAATGTATATGGTTTATATGGATGGTCTTACCATGCATGATGTCCGGATCAAGGATACAAGGCTTTTTGATCCAAAGCTGTCACATGAAGTGAATAAGGCCGGAAGTTTTACTTTTACCATTTATAAAAGCCATCCTTACATCAGTAAGATTAAGAAAATGAAATCTGTCATCACAATACAGGATGAATCGGGTATCATCTGGCGGGGGCGTGTGCTGAATTCGACAGGTGGATTTTATAATCAGATGGCATGCACCTGTGAGGGTGAAATGGCATTTTTCAATGACAGCCGCATCCGGCCGTATGATTATAAAGGTAACCTGGAAGGATATTTTGAATTTCTGGTCACGCAGCATAATGAGCAGGTCGATGAGGACAGGCGGTTTATAGTTGGAAATGTAACGGTAACAGACCCTAATGATTATCTGCATTTTTCAAGTACGCAATATCCGAACACGCTGGATGAAATCAATAATAAACTGATCAACAGGTATGGCGGATACATCTGGTTCCGGCACGAATCGGACGGCGTTTATATTGATTATCTGGCCGACTCGAATCTTTTATGTGGTCAAAAGATAGAGTTTGGGAAAAACCTTGTGGATTTGTCGCAGGTCGTGAAGGGGCAGGATGTTGCAACCGTTATCATACCAAGGGGCGCAAAAATTAAAGATGATGAAGGCACCGAAACAGAACAGAGAGTATCTATTGAATCCGTCAACGATGGCAAAGATTATGTTGTGAATGAAGAAGCTGCAGCATTGTTTGGAAGGATCGGCAAGGTTGTAGAATGGGATGATGTAACGGAGCCATTAAATTTGCTTCGGAAAGCGCAGGAATATGCGGCTGATGCCGGCAACCTGGTGGCTTCCATTACCCTGACAGCAATTGATCTGCATCATATGGATTTGAAGATCAGCAGTTTCAGACTTTTTCGCTATGTGCATGTCGTATCTAAGATACACGATTTGGATGATAATTACCTAATCAAAAAGATAGACATTAATCTTGCAAATCCCACAGATGGCAAGTTGACAGTTGGAACGACATTTAAGACGCTGGTAGATAAGCAGGTGGAATCCAACAATAAATATGGGACCATTGTCGAACGTGTCACGAAAACCGAGAACAATCTCAAAATCAATGAAGGGGTC
>CAZSBD010000187.1:0-2918 GCA_964605215.1 uncultured Oscillospiraceae bacterium
TCTACAAGGTGAACCGCAACACGGTGAGCAAGTTTATTCGTGAACGACTTTAAGGGGAGGAAAAATAATCTATGGAGGAAAATAACAAGTTCCGGTATGCAATTTACCTGGGGAATGAAAAAATTTCAGAGATCAGCGACCTTGACGGACGAAACATCGCAATCCGGGCGCTGAATGAACTGGGAGCGGCCATTACAGTCAAATGGCTGACCAAGGATGAGCCGGGAGAGACCAGCATTCCGCTGAAAGACCCGAAATATTTAAGATGCGGAAGCAAAAAACGGTACACCAAGCTTTTAATGTCCAAGGGTATTGACAGAAATGAGGCTTCCGCAGCCGCAACATTAATAGGCCGTGTGTCAAACAAGCTAGGTCTTACCTATCAGAAGGCGTGGCTCGATCGGATTTTCGCGGAGATCCGGGTCAGGCATCCCAGCGCGGATCCGTGGCCGGTTTGCGAGACAGATGAATTTAAGGAGGAAGCAGAATGACAAGAAATAAAAAGTTACTTAAAGTGGCAGAACATACCGGGGAACACAATCTTCTGGTGCAGCTGGCGGAGGAAGCCGCCGAACTGGGACAAGCTGCCTGCAAGCTGCACCGGGCGTATCAGGGTTTAACGCCGGTAGCGGTGGAACAGGCAAAGGAAAATCTAACCAAAGAATTTGCCGATACCTGCCTTTGCATGGTCGCTCTGGAGCTGTGCGGGGTGATATCACTGAATTCCGTTACGGATATTATGGACCGCAAGCTGGATCGATGGGTAACCAGATTGGAGGGAAACGATGAAAATGCCGTACAACATCAAGCAGGAGTGTATTTGGATCGTAAGGGGGTATGAGAACAGGGTTCGTAATTACCAGGAAATGCGATCGGAAATCCTGTGCGAAAGCTCTGCGCAAAGTGGTTTCGGTGGCGGTTTGCCAAGTAACCCAGTAGAGGGGAAAACTATCCGGCTATCAGAGCTTGAGGAGCTTCCAGAGGTGCAAAAGATGCGGGCCGTGGAGCAGGCGTTACGTATGATTGGCGCAGACATCCAAAGCAAGGAACTGCAGCAGAAGCTGCGGGAAAGCATTTACATTAACTGTCTATCTGGCAGAAAAAATTCATTCGAACATCTGGGGATTGACGGCATTAGCCGCCGCGACTTTTATCGAAGAAAGGATAACTTCTTGCGATGTATTGCAATTAAATTGGGATATATTTCTTAAGGTTGGCACTGTGCAACGATTTTATATGTCATAATTGATATAGTGGTAAGAACTTTGATAAGGCTACTTTATGGTTTGCCCCTTCGGGGGCATATGCCGTCAGCGGCTTTTGCTGGTTCAATTCCAGCAGACGGCAATAGGTTTTTTTCTTATCCACACTCCTCTTATTTTGTTGCACGCCCCGGAAACGGGGCGAATATGGAACTTTGGCGCGAAGGTCGCGCGGTCGGCTCATAACCGATTGGTCTTGGTTCAATTCCAAGAAGTTCCACCACCTGCTTACTTTTTCAGGTAAGCCCTCCTTTTTAAAAATGACAGCCGGGAAAGACCGGCGATCCGGCAGAGTAGTATACCAACTGCATTTACAAGGCGTTATTTGGAATGAATGCGAAGCAACTCCGAGAGAAATATGGAGCGGACTATAAAGCTGATCTGCGCAATTTCTTTACTGCGGAAGAATTGATGGCAGTGCAGTCTATGGAATGCCTGGTCAGCGGTCTTGTTGGATGCGGTTGGGAATATGACGCGATCAAGGAATTTGTGGAAAAGAATCATGTGAAGCAGCTGGCAGCATAACAAAAGGCCAGGGATTTATCCCAAGCCTTTGGTAGTTATTCGCTTACATCGTTGCTACAGTATGCCGCAATGAACTTTTTAATTTCCGTTGTTGGTGTTGTACCGTTGGCGGCGCATTTCGCTTTAAAAGCGGCAAGAACATCCGGCTTTAGATCCAAAGGAAAACGGACATAGGTTTTTCGGTTGTAAGCAGCTTGACGGGCGTATTTGCTTCTACTTTCTGGCATTCCTTATTACCTCCATAATATTGAGAACCAGGCTGATAGCGGTTAAGATAGCTGATAGTTCATATAGCCAGTTAAATCCGTGTTTAACCGCATATATGGTATTTGCAATGAAGAGCGAATAGATGCTGAAACTTGAAAATTTATGGTTGCTCATAGTATTCAGATGGGGTATAATCTTTTGTAGGGGAGGGGCTTTTGCTCCTCGTTCCTAGCCCTTGAATATTGAATGAACTGCTAAAACAATGTTTGCTATTCCGGTAAGAATTTCAACGATTGTTTTAAATTGATCCATTCTGTTTGAGGGCTTTTTGTTTTTTTGGCCCATCTGTTAACCTCCTTTCTATGATCTTATTATATCATATGTACACGTACGTGTTAATAGAAAGAGAGGAAAAAGTTTAAAAAATAAAGAAAAAATTAAGCATCTGCTATTTTAGTGGGTGCTTTGTTATGTTATAGGAAAACCGAAACAAAAATGGAATTGTAAAAAATATAGGGATGGGGGTTCCGGTGCAGTAGGTAAAAATATGAACATCAAAAGATTGGCTTACAAATTACAGACGGCTCTTTGCTTACAAGGGCGATATATAAAAATTAACCAGTATCAAAGCCACTCTGAAAAAGCTGAAAGGATGGTGACGAAGTACGTGTTAAGCGAGAAAAGGACAACGATAACTGGAAAGAAAAAAGACTTTATCATCATAGAAACTTATCAGATAGCAGATGTAGTGAAGAAGCTGGCTGAGTTGTATGATGGCGGCGATGAAGTTGACACCTAAACAGAAAGCATTTGCAGATTATTACATCCAATGTGGAAACGCAGCAGAAGCAGCGAGAAAGGCAAAATACAGCCCTAGAACAGCTGGAGCAATTGGGCGCGAAAACCTGAGAACACCTACGATTT
>CAZSBD010000188.1:0-868 GCA_964605215.1 uncultured Oscillospiraceae bacterium
ATGCCTTCGGGCGGATGTCCCACGCTCACAGCCCGATCCTCAAAAGCCTTTCAATCGGATCAATATATTCCACGTACTCGATCCTTCCGCTTCCCCAAATTCCCGTCGCTTCCTGGTACAGCCTGCTGATCTCCCGCTCCACATGCGCCTTCTTGCACTGCACAGAGCACGCGATGCGCATATCTCCCGTTTCCATCAGGTTCCAATAGGAGCAATCCGGACATTGAAAGGCATCGCAATGCTGGCAAATCAGATGATTTTCCTTCCGGTAAGAGCGGGAGGCCTCCGCATGCAGTCCGCCCTCTGCCAGACTCCCAAGCGGCACATCCATCCCGTTCTCCATCGTCCCGACGCAGGAATAAATGCCTCCCCGAGGGCTCAGCACAAAGCTGCTCTCTCCCGCCCTGCACGATTCCGCCGCGTACATATAAATCCTGTCCGTGATCAGATTCACTTCCTTGTTCAAATCCAATATCAGCCACTTCACAATTTCCAACAGCCGTTTGCGGTACAAATCCACGTCAAAGCCTCTGTCCAGCTCATGCAGATTCACGATAACCCGATCCGCTTTTTCAAGCAGCAAATACCCCACCATATCCGCCAGATCTGAAATCTCACTCTGGTTCACATTAAAAATACAGACAGGACACTGCCCCGTCTGCGCCTCCAAAATGTCCCGTTCAAATACCGGAATCACATCCGCATATCTTATCTTCGCTTCCCGATAAAATGGAGCCGCAACCACATGACAGCTCCTCATACCATACAAATGTGACCTTTCTATCCCCAAAAGCTCATCCCTGGGATGAACAAGCATCGCTTCCATCCTGTTCCTTCGGCAATATTGCAGCGCGCTTTCGAGTACCTC
>CAZSBD010000188.1:878-2906 GCA_964605215.1 uncultured Oscillospiraceae bacterium
CGATAAAAGCGCTCTGCTTTGGTTCTCGTTCTTATAACAGCACCAGGAAATATAATGATCCGCCAGCGGAATGATCAGCTGTCTGGAAGCAGAACACAGCTTCCTGCGCGGCCACATATCCTTTCCGTCTTGAATTGCCGTCCCCGTTTTCTGAATCTCTGACCTCCTCATAACCTTCTCCTTTGTTTATGATAACCTATCTTATAAAACTCCCCCTTAAAAGGCCATGCCATTTTAGTCAAGAGTTTCTGCCGCATTATCGTTTAAAAGGAAAGCGGCGGCCTCTAAGCGAAATGCCATCCTTTACCCTTGACTCAAACGGCATGGCCTTTTTATCGGAATCTTCTAAAATTATAAAAAAAATTATGAAAGGGGACATTTCCTATGAAAAATTTAAAATCCAAAGCATTCTTATTTGTAATGGCATTATTGCTTGCCGCTTCGCTCTCTCAGTTCACGGCCAGCACCGCTAAGGCAGCTGACGCTAATCAGACTGTTTCGGGCAATGAGCTGGAGCCATTCTGTGATAGACCTGCTGAGCACGAAGAAAACTAACACTTTCCAGAAGCTCTGGAATCTGAGATTCTATAAAGCGTATCGTCAATTCGGCACTACGATAATTCCGATTGCTCAAATCTGCATACAGAGATAATAACAATTCATCTTCAATTTCCTTGGCATATTTCTTCTTATCCATTTTTGTGTAAATCCACGCAATATCGTAGTGCAGAATCGCGACCTTCAATGTTTTACCGATTTCCGCCATAATATCAATTGCCTCGTTTGCAATGGACAACGCCTTCTCATAATATCCTTCCAAGCCAAGATATTTCACCAAATTCAATAAAATCACTGTATACATTGTCGCTTTATTCCTATTTCCCATATAACTATTTTCTAAATACTCTTTTAATTCACTAAGTATTGATATAGCCTTTTCGCCTTCACCATTGTCTCCATAACCAGTTGCAATATTATTAATTATCACCAATTCCTGATGACTCAAAAAACATTCGCGTATTGATTTTTTTCCAAAGTTCGGAACTGTCCATTTTATTAATTCGATCAGTTCCCCAATTTGTTCTTTTCTCACAATTCCTTGATATTTACAGATAATTCTTTCTGATTCTAAAAACTGATGATAAATGGTCTCTTCGGGGAAATTCTTCAACTCCACTTCCAATTCATCCAACGTTGCCTTTGCTGCCTCATATTCATAATGGGCTAACTGTGTTCTCACCTTATCCTGCAATTCATTAACACGATACACCTTATCCCCGATAAAGATATCATACGCCTCCGGCCATTCTCCCATCCGTTCCATCAGCGATGCAAATTTCACATAGGACGGTTCTCTCAATCCGTGCTCCATCTTAGACAATCCGCTCGCCGTACAAATACCATAGCAAAGTTCTTCTTGTGTTATGCCCTTCATTTCTCTGCACTTTTTCAAAATCGTCCCCATAGAATAGACTGCCATATCACTCATCCCTTCTGCCTGTCAAATTTGATATATTTCACATAAAAAATCAACAACCCTGCTTCATGTTATTAAAATCATACATTAACGCAAATCCACGGTCAACAAACCATCCAGGCACATTTTTCCTCATTTTCTCACACAAAAAAGCGTTTTCAGGCAATGGCTCAAGCCTCCCAAATACGGGAAAAACCGTCTTTTTTCCCGGTTTTTAAAGGATTTTTGCCGTCCAAAGCACTGTGTAAACGCTTTCTCATCGAACTTCTATGGCAATTTGTACTATTCGTTCTTATCAAAAATAACGATTTTAACACTCCACCTAACTTTCCTCGCCAGAATCCTGCAAGTTATCTTCTCAGCGCAGGGCCGGCATGCAACGCCGCCCCGATACCGGATACGTGCACTAAAAATGCTCCATGAACTGAAAGACATTGAACAGATAGAGGACATCTGTCGGCTCATATTCCTCCACCAGCGCCGTCACATCCCCTCTGTAATAGCGCGGATCCACCAGCCAGACCGTACCGTAATCCCTCGTCAGAAAGGGA
>CAZSBD010000189.1:0-2897 GCA_964605215.1 uncultured Oscillospiraceae bacterium
GGACATGACACCACGTTTACGCCAGTGCCTGCCAAACCTACCGCTTTTAAAATATCCTTGGCGCCATAGATTTCCCGAACCGGATCCGCTGTCAGGGACACCCGAATGGTATCGCCAATACCCATAGCCAGCAGGCCACCGATGCCGGCGGCAGATTTCAGCAGACCCATACGCTCGGTACCCGCCTCTGTCACACCCAAGTGCAAAGGATAATCCACTCGCTCACTCATGATCTGATAGGCTTCTATGGTTGCGGCCACACTAGAGGATTTGAGAGAAATACAGATATCTGTAAAATTCTGCTCCTCCAAAAGCCGCACATGGGATAAGGCGCTCTCTACCATAGCCTCCGGTGTGGGCGCGCCATATTTGGCTAAAATCTCCTTTTCCACAGAACCGCTATTCACCCCGATGCGGATGGGAATCCTTTTTTGCCGACAAATATCTGTCACCGCTTTGACTCGATCCCGGCCGCCGATGTTTCCCGGGTTGATGCGGATTTTGCCTACCCCGGCCTGGGCAGCTTCAATGGCCAGCCGATAATCAAAATGTATATCGGCTACCACCGGAATGGGTGACATCTGACAAACATTTTCCATGGCTTTGACAGCCTCCTCATCCGGCACTGTACACCGAACGATCTGACAGCCTGCCGCCGCCAATTCCTGAATCTGTGCCAAGGTTGCCTGGGCATCCGAAGGATCTGTATTGGTCATAGACTGAATGACGATCGGGGAACCGCCGCCAATGGGTACGTTTCCTACCTGAATCTTACGTGTAATCTTTCTATTCATATCTTTTTTTCATTCCTTACTTTCCTTATGCAAGAGCCTCAGTCTATCTATTTTTATGTCTAAATCAAATTGGAAAGCAGCCGCCAAATATCATGACCCGTCACATAAACCATCAGTCCCAACAGCAGGAATAAGCCTGCCGCATGGACATATCCTTCATACTTGGGATCAATTTTGCGGCCGCCCCGCACTGCCTCAATGAGCATAAAGAACAGCCTTCCGCCATCCAACGCCGGAATAGGCAGCAAATTCATCACACCCAAGTTGATAGAGATAAAGGACACCAGCATAAAGAAGCTCTTGATGCTCTGCTTGACGCTATCCGCCAGCACGTCGGTCACTCCTACCGGGCCGGACATGTCATTCACAGATACCCGACCGGCAACCAGATCGCCCAGGCTGCTCCATACCAGACGGGCAAAATCCACGCCGTTATAAAAGGCAAGCTTGATGTGATCCAAGCCTTTGACCTGCTGCACAGCAAAGTTTAAACCGTAGCGTTCAACTTCTTTACCGTTTTCATCCAGGAAAATATTCGTTTTTAGGGGAACATCTGTCAGTGTTACTTTCTTGCCGTCCCGCAGCACCTGAATGTCCATGGGCTCTCCCCCGTAGCGGGTCAGGGCAATGGTGATATCTGAATTTATCAGGATATGATAGCCATTGATCTTTAAGATTTCATCCCCTTCCAACAGCATGCTCTCGCCCCGATACTGAAAACCGTCTGCAAAAGACTCAATTTGACAAGAGCCAACTTGCTGAACCGGCAGCCACAAAAAGAGTAAAATCAGAAAACCCGCCATGAAATTCATCAGCGCGCCAGCCGCTACGATCAAAAAACGATTACCCCATTTGGCCCGATCAAAGCTGCGCTCATCATCAGACGCCTGATCTTCGCCCTCCATCACCACGGCACCGCCAAAGGGCAACAGCCGCAGGGAATAATCCGTTTCTCCAATCTGCTTATGAAATAACACCGGCCCCATACCCAGCCAAAACTCATTGACACGCACGCCGGATTTTTTTGCTGTGATAAAATGTCCAAATTCATGAACGATGATCAAAAAACCAAAGGCTAAAATTGCCAGAATCACTCGTAAAATATTGGTCACCTACTCTTTCTCAGTTTGCAAGGTTATTCTTCCACATAAGTGGCAGCACGTACCGCAGCCCGCGCCTGTTTATCACTTTCATACACATCGTCAACCGTCTTTAGGGGGTAATAGGGCACCGTATCCATGGCATACTCCACCAACTGGGCGATTTGTAAAAAGCCGATTTTTTCCTGTAGGAAAAGCTCTACCGCCTGTTCGTTGGCACCGTTCAGCACTGCACCGGCGTTGCCCTTGATCCGGGCCGCCCGCTTGGCCAAAGCAATACCGGGGAAGGTGATTTCATCCGGGGGATAAAAGGTCAGCCGGCCGATCTGAGCCAAATCCAAAGGCTGCACCTTACAGGGCCGCCGCTCTGGAAAGGTCAAAGCATACTGGATTGGCAGCCGCATATCCGGCATACCCAACTGAGCCATCACCGCTCCATCTTCAAATTCCACCATAGAATGGATGATACTTTCCCTATGTACCACAATATCAATTTGAGAAGGATCCGCCTGATACAGCCACATGGCCTCTAAAAATTCCAAGCCTTTATTGATCATGGTAGCGGAATCTATGGTGATCTTAGCACCCATATTCCAGTTGGGATGCTTGAGAGCATCTTGGGGCTTTACATGCACCAGCTCTTCCCGCTTTTTACCGAAAAAGGGGCCTCCTGATGCTGTCAGAATAATTTTACGATAAGGATTTCCCTCGGCTCCCCGTAGGCACTGAAAAATCGCGGAATGTTCAGAATCCACCGGCAAAATTCTCACGCCGTATTTCTTTGCCGCCTGCATCACTAGCGGTCCGCCGCAGACCAGGGTTTCCTTATTGGCCAGGGCGATATCCTTGCCCTTTTGGATGGCGTGCAAAGTGGGCAGCAGACCTACCATACCTACAACAGCCGTGACCACCACATCCGCTTCCTGTTGGGTCGCCGCAGCCACCAGGCCTTCCAGCCCAGCCTTAACCTGGATATCCGTATCTGCCAGCCGGTGTGCCAAAT
>CAZSBD010000190.1:0-2886 GCA_964605215.1 uncultured Oscillospiraceae bacterium
GATTATGAGCACGAATCACCTTATATAGTGCATTCTTGACTACGCTAACAGAAAGACCGGCAGAAATACAGTCAATGCCTGCGCCATCCTTCTGCGCCTGCTTGACAGAGGAATTCATAAATACGGTACACCGGGAACCCAAATCAATGGGATGCTCGGCAAACAAACCCAGCTTACAGAATTCTTCGATAGAATACCCCATACTGCGGGCAAAGGTTTCAATAAAAGAGCCGCAGCCGGAGGAACAAGCTTCGTTCAAAAAAATGTTATCAATACAGCCGTTGCGAATTTTAAAGCACTTAATATCCTGTCCGCCAATATCAATGATAAAATCTACATTGGGATTGAAATAACGGGCTGCCTTGAAATGCGCTACCGTTTCTACCAGGCCGAAATCCATACCAAAGGCATTCTGAATCAGCGCTTCGCCGTAGCCTGTAACCGCAGAGGCGCAGATCTGGATCCGATCCCCGGCAAGTTCATAGATTTTCCCCAGCTGCTCATGGATGACCTCCACCGGATTGCCTTTATTAGAGGTATAGTGACTATAGATCATCTGATGATCTTCACCGATCAGCACAATCTTCGTTGTGGTGCTGCCGCAGTCCACACCCAGATACGCTTTTCCACTGTACATGGTGATGTTTTCTGTCATCACATCCTTGGCGTTATGCCGCTCCACAAACTCCTCATATTCTGCTCTATCCGTAAATAACGGCTTTAAATAGGAAGCTGTCACCGGTACCTCCGCCGCTTTTTCCAGAGTATCCAGCAGCTGATCATAGGTGTAGACCGCCTTTGTCGTTTCACTGTACTGGGCTGCACCAGCTGCAATGGCATAAGGCGCTAAAACCGGAAAATGAGCATGGTTATCATCCAAGCCTAAAGTTTCCTGAAAGCGCAGCTGCAAACCTTTGAAAAAGTGCAGCGGACCACCCAAAAACAGCACATCTCCCTGAATTTCCCGGCCCTGTGCCAGACCGGTCAAGGTTTGATTGACAACAGCCTGAAAAATACTGGCCGCCACATCTGTTTTGCTGGCGCCCTCGTTGAGCAGAGGCTGAATATCGCTTTTGGCAAATACGCCGCATCGGGAAGCGATGGTATAGATCTTCTGCGCCTGCAGGCTCATTTCATCCAGCTTCGCTGTGGTTACATCCAGCAAAACCGCCATCTGATCGATAAAAGCACCTGTACCGCCAGCACAGGAACCATTCATCCGTTCTTCCAGCTGACCGGTCAAAAAAATAATTTTGGCATCTTCGCCGCCCAGTTCAATGACCACATCCGCCCGAGGTACAAAAGTTCCCACAACCTTACGAGTCGCAAAAACCTCCTGTACAAAATCCAACCCGCTGGCCTTGGCAACGCCCAGACCCGCCGAACCGGTAATGGATACTTTGATCTGGGAATCCCCAATATATGTTTTGGCATCCCGCAGCATCTCGCACGCCTTTTCCCGAACCTTGGAAAAATGACGTTCATATCTTTTCTACTTAATCTGTCCTTCTTCCACCACTACAAGCTTAACGGTAGTAGAACCAATGTCGATACCCAATAATATCATAATTTTTACCTTTTCACAGCTTACTTTGTAAGTAATTTTTTGAAGTATGATTCTTTATAATACAATAAAGAGATTTCAAAGTCAATTCCTGTTATACAAGATTTTTTTCATTCTTCTAAGAAATTTTATATATTTTTTCTATATTTTATAAAAAATAGGGCTATTTTTAACTTTTAATTGTATTTTTTCCTTCATTTCTCTTTTCTCCCCTTTTTGCCGGCTTCTTCCTCCCCCAAAATTCATGTAAAGAAGACTTGACAATTATGGGATAGCTGATATAATTAGACTACAATTTGATATTCCTTATCAAGAGTGGCGGAGGGAACGGCCCGATGAAACCCGGCAACCTACAAAGTAAGGTGCCAATTCCGACGGTGCGCGTTTCAAATTTGAAACCGAAAGATGAGGTTCGTAAGCTGCTCCGTTATTTTGCGGGGTTTTTTTATTGTTTATTTTAAGTTTTTACATACAGAAAGGAAATTACTATGGCAAAACATCTCTTTACTTCTGAATCTGTAACGGAAGGCCATCCGGACAAAATCTGCGATCAGATTTCCGACGCAGTTTTGGACGCGATTTATGAGCAGGATCCTATGGGTCGTGTTGCCTGCGAAACTGCTGTCACTACCGGTTTGATTATGGTTATGGGTGAGATCTCTACTTCCGCTTATGTGGATATCCAGAGTATCGCCAGAAACGTAGTCAGGGAAATTGGCTACGACCGGGGCAAATACGGCTTTGACGCGGAAACCTGTGCCGTAATCACCTCCATTGACGAGCAGTCTGCGGATATTGCTTTGGGCGTTGACAACTCTATGGAGCAAAAATCCGGCGATGCCGCTTCCGATATGCAGAACGGTGCCGGCGACCAAGGCATGATGTTTGGCTTCGCATGCGATGAAACACCGGAGCTGATGCCTCTGCCCATCTCTATGGCGCACGCACTGTCCAAGAAGCTGACTGCTGTACGCAAGGATGGCACCCTCCCCTATCTCCGCCCGGACGGCAAAACTCAGGTTACTATTGAATACGAAGATGATAAACCCGTTCGCGTGGATACCATCGTTGTTTCCACTCAGCACAGCGAAATGGTAGAGCTGGATCAGATCCGCAAGGATATCATTGAGCATGTGATCCTGCCCACCATTCCGGCAAATATGATGGATGACAGCACCCGTATTCTGGTTAATCCCACCGGCCGATTTGTCATCGGCGGCCCTCACGGCGATACCGGTCTGACCGGACGTAAAATCATCGTGGACACCTACGGCGGCTACGCCCGTCACGGCGGCGGCGCTTTCTCCGGCAAGGATCCCACC
>CAZSBD010000191.1:0-2878 GCA_964605215.1 uncultured Oscillospiraceae bacterium
CGAACCAATTCATCGCGTTCTTTTCCAGGCAGATGCGCAGGAATTGTTTGCAGCGGCAGAAAAATATTACACGGCTCACGGCTGTATTTTTGAACGGCTGGACGTGCCGCCGGTACAGGTGGAAAGCGCTCACTACTTCCCCTACTTCAGTGCTGCCGGCATTGGTGTTATGAAGATCACAAATCCTGCCTGGTCGCTGCCTCTGGCAACTCTCCAGTCTTTTCTGGATGATTATCTGGCTTCTCATCCGGAAACCAGCATTGATTATATACACGGTTCCGATACCGCTGTGGAACTGGCAACTAAGGACAGCAATTTAGGCTTTCTGCTCCCAGACATTTCTAAAAACAGCCTGTTCAAGGGTGTCATCTGCGACGGCGTTCTGCCCAGAAAGACCTTCTCTATGGGACATGCCTATGAAAAGCGCTATTATATGGAAGCTAGAAAAATTGTAAAATAAAAGATTCAGCGAGCCTTGTTTTTGTATCTGTCAGCGTCCGTTTTTCCCCGGCAACTGGTAGACCGCATACAAGGCTCCTGCTTTTTCCTCTATGCGGCAAACCGTCAACAGGAAACTCATAGGGTTTGGCTTGCCCGGATCGAAAGGGCAATAAATCTCATCTCCTTTTCTCTGGATTTGTCCCCTTTGTAAGCAGGATAAAATCAGGGGATCGGTAATATCTTGTTCTGTTTCTATCCGTTCTCCGGAATTTTCTTCTTGATAGGCAGAAGAAGAGTTGTCTTTTAAAGAATCTGATGCGCCTAGCAAAAAATAATCCACAGGCAAATCCGGATAAGCATGCTGCTGATGGAGCTGTGTCATAGAAAATTCCCGGAACAGGGTCATTATTTGGTTGTCCTCCGGCTCCAGTACTCCCAAAAGCAGCGGCTCCTTTCCTGAAATCCTGCCATAACACCGAAATACATCCAAGCTATGTAAGGAACATCTCGCATGAAAAGAAACCCGAATATCACAAATTTGGATGTTCAGACTTCCTACCTGTTTTCCTTGATATCGAATTGGATATTCCACATTGATTCCTCCTTAAAGCCAGAAAAAAGCATCACTACAATTCTATGCAGTGATGCTTTTTTTATGTGATGCTTTTTACGCAATGGTATATTTGCCGGCAACCAAGACCGTTGCCGCCGAAGTGGCTTTTACCCCTCGATCCGCAATAGTTGCCAGATACAGATGATTCTTGGTTAAAGATGCGCCGCCGGCAAGCGTGCCCCCGCCGGTCAGATCCACCAAACCAACGGAGCCGCTGGCAGAACAAGTTCCTGTTCCAATCCGCAAGACCACCTGTGTCCCAATCTCCATCTTCAGAGTACTACCGCTGGAGATTTTGACTACCTGCCATTGGACATTTTGCTCTCCTCCGCTGGCGGCTACCTTTTTGGCAACTGCCGCCGCAAAGCTTTCATCCTGAGCAAGAGCTGCAATCTGACTGGTCAAATTGGTAATCTTAGAATTCATCTGATTTTGGAGCGAAGTAATCTTACTGTCTACGCTGGAAGAAAAAGCAGAGGTCTGTGAAGAAACTGCTGAATCAATCTGCGTGTCTGCCTGCTTAGCGTATATGTTATTTAAGTAGCTTAAGGTTATCACAGGATCATCCTTGGAACCATATTCCGCTCCAATCGCCACATAACCGGTAAACAGCAATACGATCAGCAGCAAGGCGCCCAGTGTAATCAAAAATTTCTTCTGGTTCATAAAACTTCCTCCGCTTTATTCTGTTCGCCTTCCCAGACCGAAGCTAACTGCCAGAGCATGATCCACCTGGTTCATAAATCCATCATCCAAAGTGCCCATTTTTTCCTTTAACCGCTTTTTATCCAAGGTTCGGATCTGCTCCATTAGAATGACAGAATCCTTGGTAAGGCCAAAGCTCTTGGCGTTGATTTCGATATGAGTCGGCATTTTCGATTTATTGACCTGTGAAGTAATAGCCGCAGCAATTACCGTAGGGCTGTAACGATTGCCTACGTCATTCTGAACAATAAGTACAGGCCGGATGCCGCCCTGCTCGCTGCCGACTACAGGGCTAAGATCAGCGAAATAAATATCGCCGCGTTTTACTTGTTTATCCACGTTTTCACACTCCGATGGAAAATTTATTCTGTATTTGCTTACAGCTATATTTTTCCCACAAAGTTATAATTTTTAATCATGAAAATTATAACTTTTTTCTTCCTTCTATTCTATTCGAAGTGTGAGGCTCTGGTTTCTTTAATCTTCGTAAAACCGCGGTACCCGAGCACTTACTGCACAAAGCACTTCATAAGAGATGGTACCCGCCGCCTGAGCCAGCGTATCCGCGTTGACATCGCCGTCTCCAAAAATGATAACCTCGTCATCCCGTTTGATATCCGTAAGTCCTGTAATATCCACCATACACATATCCATACAGATCCGCCCAATAACCGGGACAATATGACCGTCAATCATAACTTGCGCTTGATTGGAAGCAGAACGGAAATAACCATCTGCATAGCCCATAGAAATGACTGCAATTTTCGTATCTCTCGAAGTGGTATAAGTACCGCCGTAGCTGACCGCTGTCTGAGCCGGAATATTCCGTACCTGAATCACATGAGCCTTTACCCGCATGGCCGGCCGCAACGCAATCGGCTTTTTTGTAGTGCTATCCGGGTAATAGCCATACAAAATAACACCGGCACGCACCATATCAAAATAGGCCTCCGGATATTGCAGGATGGCGCCGCTGTTGGCGCAATGGCGAAGCGGAATGGAAATTCCGCTTTCCTGCAAAGCGTCACAGATTGCCCGGAAACGTTCAAGCTGCATTTTGGTATAGGCTTCTCCCCGACTCTCATCGGAAATGGAGAAATGGGTAAAAATACCCTCCGT
>CAZSBD010000192.1:0-2876 GCA_964605215.1 uncultured Oscillospiraceae bacterium
CCTGCTTACCGGAGACTGGCGGGAATGGGTGCAGCGTGCCTTAATCTTTCTGGTAGTGTCCTGCCCCTGCGCTCTGGTCATTTCCATTCCACTCAGTTTTTTCGGCGGCATCGGCGGCGCGTCCCGCTGCGGTATCCTCATTAAGGGCAGCAACTACTTAGAAGCCTTGGCAAGGACCGGAGTTGTTGTGTTCGATAAAACTGGTACCCTGACCCAAGGGGTTTTTTCCGTGGTGGAGATCCAGCCCCAGGGCAGAAGCCGGGAGGAATTTTTGCAGCTGGCGGCTTTGGCTGAGCATTGGTCTAAGCACCCCTTGGCCTATTCGGTGCAAAATGCTTGTAAAACGCCTCTGGAGCTTTCCCGGGTGACCCAGGAGGAGGAATTGCCCGGGCGGGGTGTTCACGCTGTGATCGACGGAAAAGACGTATATTTGGGCAATGCCAGACTGATGAGTGAGCAGAACATTTCTGTAGAGCCGGTGAAGACCATTGGCACTCTCTTGCATATGGCGGTCGACGGAAAGTATGCTGGTTATCTGGCGGCGGCTGATTTGGAAAAGGAAGAGGCCAAGGAGGCGCTGGCACGGCTTAAGCAGGCCGGCGTCCGCAAGACCGTTATGCTCACCGGTGACATTCAAACTGTGGGGGAAGATATGGCTCGCCGTTTAGGCATTGATGAAGTACATACGGATTTGCTGCCGGCGGATAAGGTTGAATGGGTGGAAACGCTCCTGTCAGAGAAAGCGGGCAAGGAACAGCTTGTATTTGTAGGTGACGGCATTAATGACGCTCCTGTTTTGATGCGGGCGGATATCGGTATTGCTATGGGCGCTTTGGGTTCGGATGCAGCCATTGAGGCGGCGGATATCGTCCTGATGGATGATAAATTGTCCAAAATCAGCCAGGCCATTGAGATTGCGAAAAAGAATCTGCGGATTGTCAAGCAGAATGTGGTATTTGCCTTGGGCATTAAATTCCTGGTGCTGATCTTAGGCGCCATGGGCAAGGCCAATATGTGGGAGGCTGTCTTTGCCGATGTAGGTGTAGCGGTCATTGCCATTCTCAATGCGGTGCAGATGCTCCGGGTGGGTAAAAGCATGGATTAGTGCCGGAATTTACAATTCATTTACAAATTGGTTAAATCCTAGCCATAATTACTGTGTATCCTAAAAAAGGCAACTGGAATGGTTGTTATTCCTAAATTATCATTTATTTTATCCCTTTTTTCCTCAGAAACAGGAAAGGATTTGCCACAATCCTTTCCTGTTTTCTTTTTGTTCAAATTTGTATTGCGTCAGAATAAGATTTTCGATATGATAAGGGGGAAAGGATGAGAAATATGCCAAATGAAACGGAATTGGGCCGGCAGATTATGCGGGATCTGACAGGCCGCTATCATAAAATACTTTGGAATCCATTTGCCAAAGCTATTCGGGATTATGAGTTAATTCAGCCTGGAGATCGGATCGCTGTTTGCGTATCGGGAGGAAAGGATTCTATGCTTCTGGCCAAGCTGATGCAGGTGCAGCAGAAATACGGGAAGATTCCCTTTGAGCTGCGTTTTCTGTCTATGGATCCAGGTTATTTGCCGGAAAATCGTCAATGTTTGGAAGAGAATGCAGCCCAGTTGGATCTGCCCTTGGAAATGCTGGAGACTCAAATCTTCCGCTCTCTGGAAGAGACAGACCGTTCACCCTGCGGTCTGTGCGCCCGCCTGCGGCGAGGGGTGCTGTACCGTCAGGCGCAGGCCCGGGGCTGCAATAAAATTGCCCTGGGGCATCATTTTAACGATGTGATCGAAACCACTCTGATGGGCATGCTATACGGCGGTCAGATCCAGGGAATGCTTCCCAAGCTGCACAGCAGCAGCTATCCGGGAATGGAGGTCATTCGGCCTCTGTACTGCGTTAAGGAAAAAGATATTCTCCAGTGGCAGGCAGATAACGATCTCCATTTTCTTCGCTGCGCCTGTCTGGCGACCCAGTCTGAGGAGGCCAATTCCAAACGCAAACGGGTCAAGGATTTGATCGCCCGGCTTAAAGAGGAAACGCCTCGGGTGGATCAAAATATTTTCCACAGTATTACCAAAGCGGATGTGGATACCCTGATCGGTTATAAGCTGAAGGGCAAAAGCCATTCCTTTTTAGAGGATTATGAGAAATAAAAAATGCGTCTTGTATTACGTTGTCGTAATCAAGACGCATTTCTTAGTTTTTAAGATTCATCGGAAGATCCGCTGTCATCCGTTTCCATAGGTTCTCCGTCTACAGTCAGGATATTATTTTGGTTGCAAGAGGTATCAGACAGATAGAAAAGGTTCTTTTTTTCGTTGGTGCTGTCAAATACGTTGTTGTACTGGATCTTTTCGTAAGCATCGATCAGGTTTTTATAGGGAGAAGCGGAATCGCTGAGATCGTAGTTGTTGCCGTCCTTGGCGATGTAACCGTTGGCATTGATAACCGGGATCTCTGTGCTTAGATCCAGCAGGAACTGATTGTAATTGGTCATAGGCACACCTGCGGTTTTCAGCAGCAGGGAGGATAGATAGTTAGCGCTGAGCTTGTCGATCTCCTGCTCCTCGATATCATAGTTTGCCCAGATATAGAAGGGGGTGATGTACTGGCGCTGCTCTTCTTCCAGGGTCAGGCTGTTGAGATCCTTACCGTACAGCTCTTCATAGAAGCCGTCCTCAATAGAAGGCTGATGGTCGCCAAACATACAAATGATGGTGGGCTCATCCTGCTGGCTGAAATAATGGATCAGCTCCTGGAAAGCTTCGTCAGATTTCTTGATCAGAGACAGATACTGATTGGTTTTGGGATAAGTCTTGTCACTGGAGGTGACATAAACCTCCTGGGGGAAGTTGGTGTAGGTTCC
>CAZSBD010000193.1:0-2866 GCA_964605215.1 uncultured Oscillospiraceae bacterium
TTTTGAAAATCGCGTTCTGCCGGTTTACGATACAGACAAGCCGATTTATGGCGCTCGTGATGAATTCTTAAAGCTGGGTGCAAAGGGTTACACTCAAAAGATTATGCAGGATTCCAGACTGTATGTAACAGATACTACCATGCGTGACGCACAGCAATCCCTTATGGCAACCCGTATGCGTACTAAGGATCTGGCCGGCGCCGCCAAGGCTACCAACGCTTTCATGCAGAATGCTTTCTCTGTAGAAGCATGGGGCGGCGCTACTTATGATACCGCTTATCGTTTCCTCAAGGAATCTCCCTGGAAGCGTCTGTCTTTGCTGCGGGAAAGAATGCCGAATACCCTGATCCAGATGTTGTTGCGCGCATCCAATGCCGTTGGCTACCAAAACTATCCGGACAATGTGGTAAAAGAGTTCATTCGGATTTCCGGCGAAAAGGGCATCGATGTATTCCGTATTTTTGATAGCTTGAACTGGGTTGAAAATATGAAGATGCCTGTGGAAGAAGCGCTGAAAACCGGTAAAATCGTCGAAGGCGCCATCTGCTACACTGGCGATATCACGAATCCCAAGGAAATTAAATACACTCTGGATTATTACATTAAGAAGGCGAAGGAACTGGAAGCCATGGGCTGCCATATATTCGCCATCAAGGATATGTCCGGTCTGCTCAAGCCTTATGCGGCTAAGGAGCTGATTACAGCGCTCAAATCTGAGCTGAAGATTCCCGTTCATTTACATACCCATGATTCTACGGGCAACGGCGTCAGCACGGTGCTAATGGCAGCTCAGGCTGGCGTAGATATTGTGGACCTGGCCATTGAATCTATGAGTTCCCTGACCAGCCAGCCCTGTATGAACTCTGTTGTAGCTGCTCTTAAGGGTACCAATCGGGATACCGGTCTGGACTTTGACGAGCTGAGCGAACTGAGCCGTTACTATGCCCGCGTCCGCAAGCTGTACAAGTCTTTTGAAAGCGGCATGGATACACCCAATACAGAAATCTACAAATACGAAATTCCCGGCGGCCAGTATTCCAACCTGCTGGCACAGGTAGCCTCTATGGGTTCTACTGAAGAATTCCAGCAGATCAAGAGCATGTACAAGGACGCAAACGATCTGTTGGGCAATATCGTAAAGGTAACGCCTTCTTCCAAGGCAGTGGGCGACCTGGCTATCTTTATGGTAAAGAATGGTTTAACCAAGGATAATATCCTGACTGCTGGCAAGGATCTGTTCTACCCGGATTCTGTGGTGGACTATTTCTCCGGTATGATGGGTCAGCCGGAAGGCGGCTTCCCCAAGGATCTGCAGGCTATTGTCCTCAAGGGTAAAGAGCCGATCACAGACCGTCCTGGATCCCTTCTGCCGCCTGCTGATTTCGATGCCCTCCGTCAGCGTCTGATTGATAAATTCCATTACGAGGATCTGGATGAAAAGACTTTGGAGCAGAAGGTTCTCAGCTATGCGATGTATCCCAAGGTATATGAGGATTACTGTGAGCATTTCGAAGCATACAACGATGTAACTCGTCTGGAAAGCCATGTATACTTCTATGGCCTGCGTCAGGGTGAAGAAACCACGTTAAAGATCGGTGAGGGTAAGGAACTGCTGATCAAGTTTATCGTAATGTCCGAACCTGACGAGGAAGGCTATCGTTCTCTCCAGTTTGAAGTGAACGGTGTTTCCCGTACCATCCGTATTCTGGATAAGAATACTGCTGAAAGCATTGTCCGCCGTCCCAAGGCTGATAAGGACAATCCGAACCATGTTGGTTCTTCCATCCCCGGTACGGTTGAAAAAATCTTTGTATCTGCTGGTGACAAGGTGGAAGAAAACCAGGCTCTGCTGGTTGTAGAAGCGATGAAGATGGAAACCACTGTTGTAGCAAAGCACGGCGGCAAGATCGAAGATGTTCTGGTAGAAGCTGGCGACCACGTAAACGTAGACGATCTGCTGGTTACCTTCGCTGCAGATAAATAGAAACAATCCACCTTAATTTGAAAGGTCGGAATCAAAATTTGGAAAGCCCCGCAAAAGCTGGGCTTTCCTTTCTTGTTATGGATAAGAAACGTGACTTGTATTTCCTGTACAAATTTTATCATTGGGAGATCGGTATTGATTCCGCCATTCCGCCCCTTACCTCCTTTCCATCCCTCCATCGCTCTGCCGTCCCTGCTACTCAGCTGTTTGGTCTACTGCTTTTTGCGGGCTGTACCCGGGATTCGACGCTGGCTGATTTAGGGTCAAAAAAAGGAGGGATTTTCATTGCTGAAACTCCCTATCGCTTTACCTGCATTTTGCAATTTTTTCACTGCCCCAACATATTTGATGGTAGATTTGTATTTATTTTTTCACAGGCTAACCTCTTTTTTGTGAAATTATACAAAGTTAAAATCTAACACTTAACATTTCCTTAAAATGTGGTAAAATGAGAACTTAATAGGGAATGTTTATATGGAGGCATCTATGAAAATAACTACGAAAAAACGCTCTCTGATCCCTGGCATTTTGGCGGCAGCCTTTTTGCTTTATTTGACTATCTCCCTGCGGGATCGGTTTTTTGTTTCAGAGAAGTATGGCATTTTACTTTTTGTTTTCGCAATCTTTGCCAGTCTTTTGACCGGCGCTCTGGCTTCTGTACAGATTCACTTTAAAAAGGAGAAACTGGAACATATCGTTCACGGTGTTTTGTTCCTTTTGCTGCCTGTCGTGTCCATCACCATGGTGGAATCTATGAATGGCGTCAATATTTGGTGGCTTTCTCCGAAATCTTTTATCGCAAACTACATCCTGTATTTGATGCTAAACCTGCTTTTATACGCTGTGACCAACAGCCTGCGTATTCCGGTCATTGCCACCAAT
>CAZSBD010000194.1:0-2859 GCA_964605215.1 uncultured Oscillospiraceae bacterium
TTTACATTTCCCTTTCCGGGCCCCTTGCAGCTGTAGCTTTACATTTCCCTTTCCAATCTCCTTGCAGCTGTAGCTTTGCATTTCCCTTTCCGGGCCCCTTGCAGCTGCACCTTTACCCTCTTAGGTCCCGTCCGCTTCGTCATCTGCCCGCTGTGTTATTTTCAGTTCTTTATGAAGAAAATCACAGATTTGATGTGCCGCATCGGAGGGAATATTTTCCCGCTGGCATCTGCGCATCCGTTCTGCCCGCCCCGGCTCATGTAGCAGATTAAGCCCCTGCTGCACCTGGCCCCTGGTGGTAAACGCCGAAACACTGATGCCCAGCCTTGTAAAAAATCTGCGGTTTGCACTCTCGCAGCCCGGAATCGGATCGGTGTGTACCAGCAAAGCCCCCGCCACCGCGGCTTCTGTGGAGGTCAGCCCGCCCGGCTTGGTAAACACCAGATCACAGGCCTTCATATATAAGGACATCCGGGTTGTGAACCCCTTCACGCTCACTCTTTCCACCGCCGCATACCGCTGCCGCAGCTTTCGTTCCAGCTTTTCATTGCTGCCGCAGATAACCAGAATCTGTTCCCGGTCACTCTCCTCCAAAAGCTGATCCACCAGCTTTTCAGGAGTACCCGCGCCCATACTGCCGCCCGCCACCAAAAAATATTTCTCCTCCGGGGATAAACCCAGCCGGATGCGGGCCTCCCTTTGGGAAATTTCCTGGCTGAACTTTCCTGACACCGGAATCCCCAGGGGAAGCAGCTTCTCCCGAGGCAGTCCCCGGCGTATGCAGCCTCTGTTCAGCCTTTCATGGGGCGTCACATAATAATCACAATTCGTCTCCTCCCAAAAGGGAATACAGGTATAATCTGTCATAATCGCCACAGTCAGCGGCAATTTCATGCCCTTGCGCCGCATCCAGGTGATCGTCTCCGCCGGATACAGATGGGGCATGACAATGGCGTCCACCGGATGCTCCTGAAGATAACGGTCCAGATATTTTGCCATCCTGCCATTCACATAGTACACCGGAGATTTTCTGGTAATCCGGCTTACCAAAAGTCCCATATCATACACAATTCCAAAGAGTCTGGGCGTCTTTTTTACAAGCTGTACATACCCGTCCCCCACCAGTTTTGATACACCGTCCCCGGCCAGACGCAGATAGTCCAGCACGTAAGCTTCATCTCCCCGGGCCAGCAGTTCCTCCGCTATGGCCTGTCCGGCAGAATTATGCCCGCCGCCGGTATTGCAGGATAAAATCAATACTTTCATTCTAATTCCAGTCTCCGGTCATTATTTTCGGCCTCAAGCGCCGCTAAATGGTGCTTATGTATTACCGTCAGGGACAGAATCAGGCTTCCCAGACGCAGCGCCTTTTGGTGAATGAGAACCATCCCGGCTAAAGCAAAGCAGAGAAAAGTCCGCACTGTCCGCTTGCCGTGATCCTCCACCCGCCAAACCAGTGAGAAGAACAAAAAGCAGGCCACCAAAAGCGCCAGAGGCAGCCACTGCGGCAGCACTCCCAGCAGCACCCCAAAGGATACGGCAATAGCCTTTCCGCCCTCTCCGTGGTGAAAAACAGAAAAAGCGTGCCCCAGCACAGGCGCCGCCATAACCGCCGCAAAAAGCAGCGAATCACAGCCCAGCTTCCTCATGCACGCAGCCACCGGCCACATGCCTTTGGCCAACTCGGCAGCCAGCGTCAGAAAACCGCAGCCGATCCCTCCGCAGACAAACGCATTGTATGTCCCTGGATTTCCGTCCTCTGACTCTTTTCTCACATCCACTCCGCGCAAAAGCCTGGGCAGCTCATATCCAAATAAGACGCTCCCGGAAAAAAATCCCGCGATTATATAAAACAAATATTGATATTCCATCCCCATGTCTCTGCTCACTCCCTCCGGCTGAAGATCATCCGCGAACCAGCAGACGCTTTTTGCTGATACACTCTTCCCGCTTATTCAGCCACTCCTTTAGCCGAGGATAAATCTGCTCTGCCACATCATAGCCGTGCCAGTAAAAATCCTCCAGCTTTTCCAGATCACGTTCTGTCCGGCTGACACAAGGCATCGAAGGACGAATCACAAAGGCCCTGCCCTGGCTTTCCAGATAATCGACCAGATCCATCTCCCGGTTATACACATGACCTCGCCGCATCAGCGCCTGAGCCAGCTTCGGATACCTGCGGTAATAAAGCTTTACCAGGTTCATCATCCGGGAATTTTCTTCATTTTTATAGTATCCTTTCCGCCGGGTCAAAATGACGATATTATAGTCATATCCATCCGTAATCGCTTTTCGGATGGGCACAGAATCGGCGATCCCTCCGTCCAGCATGGGGATCCCGTCTACCTCCACCATAGGCGCGGCAAAGGGCAGACTGGAAGACGCCCGGCAGGCAGCCATCATCCGCTCCCTGTCTCTGTACTCCTCAATAAACTCCGCCCGGCCTGTCAGGCAATTTGTAACAGCCAGCAGGCAGCGCATGGGGGATTTGACATATGCCTGAAAATCAAAGGGATAATCCTGATTCGGAAACTGGTCGAAGATAAGATCCATGTTCATAAAATGCCTTGTCTTCACCATGGTCTTCACGCCATATAATTCATAATTGAGCTGGGCATCCAGCATACATTCCCTGGTTCTCAGCACCTGTCCGGAGACATAGTCCACCGCATTGCAGGCTCCCGCCGATACTCCTATCACATAGGGCACCATCAGCTTGCGCCCCATCAGATAATCCAGCACGCCGCTGGTAAATATCCCTCTCTGTCCTCCGCCTTCCAGAATCATTCCGGCTTTTTTCATATAAAGTCTCTCCTTTCTCCCGGTCTTCAGCCTCCAAAGCTCTCTGTCAGGAAATTA
>CAZSBD010000195.1:0-2787 GCA_964605215.1 uncultured Oscillospiraceae bacterium
GTTTGTGGCATTCTGCAATGACGCCCGGCTGTTCCATTTCTCTTATCAGCGTTATCTGGAAAATCAGATCCGCAGCCTTTACGGCCTGGAGGGAACGCCGATTAAAATGATTATTCGCCAAAAGAGCGATAAAACGGACAAAGGCGGCAGATCATGAGTGATGTAGTTGGTATTTTCCAGGTTACGCCGCTCCTGATTGTTCTATCCGCCTTGATTGCCTATTTGCTGGGCAGCATCAATTCCTCTATTATCGTTTCCAAGCTGTTTTTGGGTGTAGATGTCAGAAAATATGGAAGCGGCAATGCTGGCCTGACCAATTCTTATCGAACCATGGGTGCGAAAAAAACAGTTTTTGTGTTGATCGGCGATGTGCTCAAGGGTATGGTTTCCGTTTGGATCGGAGGTCTGCTGGGCGGCCCCACATGCGCGATTGTAGCAGCAGGCTTTGCGGTGCTGGGACATGTATTCCCATTGTATTTTGGGTTTCATGGCGGCAAGGGTATTTTGACAGGCGCTTCTGTGCTGCTGGCCTTTGACTGGCGGGTATTTGCCGTTTGCATTGGTACCTTTTTTGTCATTGCCATTCTTTCACATTATGTATCCCTTGGTTCTATTGTGGCCGCGGGCATCCAGCCCTTTGTGATGTATGCCTTTCATCCCCGGCCGCTGTTTGTGATTATGGCGGCGTGCGCCGGTTTGTTGATGATTTATAAACACAAGGGCAATATCCAAAGGCTGATCCGGGGAGAAGAATCTAAATTTTCTTTTCACAGCAAGCCACAGATGGATGAGGAGGAAAAAGAAGAATGAAAATTATGGTATTGGGTTCCGGCGGCTGGGGCACAGCTTTGGCGATGGTGCTTTATGGCAATGGCCATCAGGTGACCATGTGGACCTACTTACAAGAAGAATGTGAGCATTTGCTCCAGTATCGGGGCAATGAAAAGCTGCTGCCCGGGGTACGCATTCCTGATGGGATCCAGATCACCACGGACATGGATCTGGCAGGGGAGCAGGATATGGTGGTGATGGCAGTACCGTCCTTTGCGGTCAGCTCTACAGCGGAAAAGCTGGGGGCGATCCTGCCGCCCAAAACCATCATTGTAAATGTGGCTAAGGGCTTAGACAGCTTTCACGATTATTGCCGCTTTTCCCAGACGATTGAACAGACTACCGGCGGCCGCAATCCCATTGTGGCTTTAACCGGCCCGACCCATGCAGAGGAGGTAGCCCGGGGTATTCCCACTACTATTCTGGCAGCATCTAAAAACCTGGAAGCGGCTAAAAGCGTGCAGGATGTGTTTATGTGTACGCAGTTCCGGGTTTATATTTCTTCGGACATCATAGGCGCAGAACTGGGCGGCGCTTTTAAAAACATTATCGCTTTGGCGGCAGGCTTTTTGGATGGTATGGGCCTGGGTGACAACACCAAGGCAGCCCTGATGACCCGAGGTCTGGCGGAAATTGTCCGGTTGGGTGTCAGCCTGGGGGCGAAGAAGGAGACCTTTGCCGGCCTTTCCGGCATTGGCGATCTGATTGTCACCTGTACCTCTATGCATTCCCGCAACCGCCGGGCAGGCATTCTGGTAGGCCAGGGAAAGACCATTGAAGAGGCTATGAAGGAAGTGGGTGCCGTGGTAGAAGGCTATTATGCCACGAAAGCAGGCTATATGCTGGCCCAAAAGATGGGGGTAGAAATGCCGATCACCACAGCTATGTATCAGGCCATGTATGAAGGGGAAGATCCGAAGAATCTGATCCAGCAGCTGATGACCCGCAGCAAAAAAGCGGAGTTTGAGGATCTGTGGTGAAAGAGATTGTTAAAAAACGACAGCTTGCAGGACCTTTCCTGCAAAAATAAAAAAGCTTAGGAAAGGGTCTTATAGGCCATTTTTCTAAGCTTTGGTGGTCAAAAGGTTGCATATACGTAGCAACCTTTTTGAGATTTCCATGGTGCTGCGGCGCAAAATATTTTATGGATAAGCTGAAAGCCTCCCTTTGGGAGGCTTTCTTTTGTCTATCAAAAAACTACAGTTCCAGGTCCTTGCAGGATCTTCTTGAGGAGGGCAGTCACCGTGAAGGGGTGCCGAAGAATTGCTGCATAAAAACAAAAAATCCCTTTGCTTTACGCAAAGGGATTTTTGGTATTAACCTATATAGCACGGGTAACCTTGCCAGAACGGAGGCACCTTGAACATACGTTAATATGGCGGGGAGTTCCGTTAACAATAGCCTTGATGCGTCTAACATTAGGCTTCCAAGTTCTGTTAGAACGTCTGTGAGAATGAGAAACCTGAATACCAAAGGTCATACCTTTGCCGCAAATATCGCACTTTGCCATTATCCTGCACCTCCTTATCTTTAGACATATGAGTAACGCATATTATATTACCACAAGTCCCTCAAAATTGCAAGTGGATTGCAAAATTTTTTTCAAAAAGAATCAAAGGGAGGAAAAACCAAGAAAAATAACGGAGAAAACCGGAAAATGTGGAAAAAAAGCGGTTTGCTAGTTCTGGGAAAAATGGTATAATCAATTTATAAATACCATATGGCATGATAAAAGCAACTGTGTAAAAATGGAAGATAAAGGAGGGGCCAATTTATGGAGCTTCAGAATTACAGTGTGAAATTAATAGAAATTATCCGGGAATTTGGCTTAGAGGTCATTTACGAGTCGGAAAATATGGATCAGATTGAGGTAACCACCAGCGATGTGAACCGTCCTGCTTTGCAGCTGATCGGTTATTTCAACTATTTCGATCCCAGCCGGTTGCAGATTCTGGG
>CAZSBD010000196.1:0-2782 GCA_964605215.1 uncultured Oscillospiraceae bacterium
TACATTACTTCAGAGGCGATTTCCGCTTTGATGGAAAGCGGAGCCTTTGATGCCATCACGGTTATGGTGCAGAAAGAGGTGGCACAGCGGATCTGTGCGGTGCCTGGAACTTCCGCTTACAGTGCTTTTTCTATCTATGTCAATTTTTATACCCAGCCGGAAATTCTGTTTGACGTGCCCGCAGGCTGTTTTATCCCGCAGCCTAAGGTGGATTCTGCTGTGATTCGATTGAACCGCAGAACGCAGCCGGTGGCAGAGATTGCAGATACCAAGCTGTTTTTCTCTCTGGTGCGGGCGGCCTTCAATCAGCGGCGCAAGACGCTGGCCAATGGTTTATGCGCAGTTCTGGGAAATCGTATGAGTAAGCAGGAGATCATCCAGCAGATTGAAGCTTGCGGATTTCCTGGCAATATACGGGGAGAACGCTTGTCTATTGTTGATTTCGCAAACCTGACAAATGCTTTTGCCAGATTATAGAGAAAGCCCAGAAGATCCATTCCTTAATATCAGTATCAGCGGATCTTTTGGGCTTTTCCTTGTTCAAAATTCGAGAAAGAGCAGAATACCAATAATAATCAGCAAATCCGTGTCCAGTTCATCAGAATCGGAAAGCATGAAATAAATCACGACCACGACGATGATGTTTTCCATGGTAAATAAAGGTTTTTTGATTTTATTGCCCAGCACAGCGCTTAATGAGGAAAAGATGCTGTCTGCTGTATTTTCGTTTTTGGAGAGACTGACCGGTTTTGCAGGGGGTTCCTGCCCACAGCTTCTGCCTGCATCGGAAGAAGCCCAGTATTTGTTATACAGGAAAATTCCTCCTTTTTATGTTAGAGTATACGATCGTGTCCGCCTAGTTCCTGCATAGCTGTTTTGGTCATTCGGGCAATGCTGATTAGGCGAATAGCTCGCTCCATTTGCTGGCTGACATCAGAAGCAACAAAAGGCTTCAGGGCATGCAAAAGGTTCCATTTATCCGGATTCACGGCCTTTTGTCCGCTTTGGTTCATTGCTGTCAAAACAGGCATCAATTTTTGGATCAAATTTCCGGCGGAATAGGTAAGGTTATCATGGCTTTGGACAGGCAGTGTACTTGCTTCTTTTGGGGGCTGCGGTTTGCTCTCAGTCTGCGGAGGCGGACTGGGTGAGCTGCTTTCGGGCTTCCCCTCTCCGGGGGAGGAATCCTTCAGGAGAGAGGATGCGGTTTCCAGCAGCTGGTTTACTTTTTTAGGATCTGATAAAAGCTCGGAAAGCAGGTTGGAAGGATCCGTAACGTTCACCTCATTTCTATTTTTGCAGCAGGGAAAGAATTTTAGAAATCATGGATGCACCCTTGGGAGTGGACATAATTTTGCTGATTTCCCATTTAGCGCCATTCATATCGCCGGCTTGTGCAGCTTCAATGGCTCGATTGATTGGTTCCTGAAACTGATTGGTCATATCTTCGGCCAGCTGTTTGCCATCTTCTGTTTCCAAAACGGACTGCAGATTTTCTGCGGATTCCTTGATTTTTGGATCTGTGGTATTTTGCAAAAATTCCTGTGCCAGTTTTTTGTAATTTGAATAAGACATACTTAGTGCCTCCTTTATCGCAGCAAGATATTATATAATATGTGACAGAAGGAGAAAATGTGAAAATTCATATTGTCAGAAAGGGAATAAACTGGTATAATCAATAGGCTGAAAATAGGAGGATTGCTTTGAAAATTCTTGTTTTTTCTGATTCCCACTGCCGGATGAGCCGAATGCTGCGGGCGATAGAGGAGGAGCAGCCGGACGCTGTACTTCATCTTGGTGATATGGCACAAGATGTGGAAGATCTACGGGCTGCTTATCCTAATATGCCAATTTATGCCGTTACTGGCAATAATGACCGGATTGCGGAAGATCCATATACCCGAGTTATCATCCTGGGCGGTATCCGGATGTTTCTGTGTCACGGGCATACCCTAAGGGTTCGCTCTTCTTTGCTGGCTCTGTTAACTAGCGCGCTCCAGGAAAAATGTTCCGTTGCCCTTTATGGTCATACGCATATCGAGCAGATCTGTGAAGAACAGGGCGTTTGGATTATGAATCCGGGCAGCATTGCGTTGCCGGCTTACGGAAGGCCATCTTATTTAAGAATCAAAATTTCAGATTGTGGTCAGATGCAGAGCGAGATTATGTATCCTGACTACTAAACAAAGGACGGTGTAAACATGCTTCTTACCATTGACGTTGGCAATACCAATATGGTATTCGGCATCTATGACGGGGCCAACCTAAAAGGCTCTTTTCGAATCTCAACCAATTCTGAACGCACATCGGATGAATTGGGTATGGAAATTTATCAGCATTATACTTTTTGGGGAGTAGAGCCTTCTCAGACAAATGCGGTGATTATTGCATCGGTAGTACCTCCAGTTATGTATACCCTGGAAAATGCCATTAAAAAATTTATTGGCATTTCTCCCATTATTGTCGGAGAGCATGTGGATACCGGTATGGTGAATTTATATGACAACCCCAAGGAGGTTGGTATAGACCGTTTGGTAAATGCGGTTTCAGCGATTCAAAAATATGGAAAACCGCTGATTATTGTGGATATTGGAACAGCAACAACCTTTGACGCTGTAGATGAAAACGGCGCTTATTTAGGCGGCGCCATTTTTCCCGGCATTAAGGTTGCGATGGAGGCTCTGTTTATGAAAACCTCCAAGCTGCCCCGGGTGGATATTGTAATGCCATCAAAAGCCATTGGCAAAACTACCGTACAGAGCATGCAGTCCGGCGCTGTTCG
>CAZSBD010000197.1:0-2764 GCA_964605215.1 uncultured Oscillospiraceae bacterium
ATGTGCAGACATTGGCGTGCAGATCGGCATCGTAGTCGGCGGTGGCAACTTTTGGCGCGGCCTGAAGGACGGCGGCGACAAAATGGAGCGGACACGGGCAGACCATATGGGTATGCTGGCAACCGCCATCAACGCTCTGGCTTTGGCGGATGCGCTGGAGCAGAGAGGCGTGGACGTTCGCGTACAGTCTGCCATTGCGATGAATGAAATTGCAGAGCCTTATATTCGAAATAAGGCGACCCGCCATTTGGAAAAGGGCAGAGTGGTCGTATTTGCCTGCGGCACCGGTAATCCTTATTTTTCAACGGATACAGCGGCTGTTCTGCGGGCAGCAGAGATCAATGCAGATGTAATTTTGCTGGCTAAAAATATTGACGGCGTGTATGATTCTGATCCTGTTAAAAATCCGCAGGCAAAGAAGTATGACAGCTTGTCTTACATGGAGGTTTTGAACCAGGGTCTGGGCGTTATGGACACTACAGCGACCTCCCTTTCAATGGATAATCACATTCCGATTCAGGTCTTTGCTCTGAAAAATCCGGAAAATATTTATAAGGTGTTAACAGGCGAAAAAATTGGTACGATTGTAAAGTGAGTGAGAGTAAAGGAGAAGAAACATGAGCACAGATTTAAAAGAGTATGAGCGTAAGATGAACCGAACCCTGGATATTTTGGCGGAAAACTTCGATGCTATTCGGGCAGGCCGTGCCAATGCGGCAGTTCTCAACAAGATTACCGTGGATTATTACGGTACGCCGACCCCCATCAATCAGGTAGGCGCAATCTCCTCTCCGGAGCCCAGAATGCTGGTGATCCAGCCTTGGGATGTGTCCCTGCTCAAGGCCATCGAAAAGGCCATCCAGATCTCTGATCTGGGTATCAATCCGCAGAACGATGGCAAGATCATCCGCCTGGCTTTCCCTGCAATGGATGAAGAACGCAGAAAGGAATTGGTTAAGAAGGTAGGCAAGACTGGTGAAGAGGCTAAGGTTGCCATCCGGAACATTCGTCGGGACGCGATGGATAAGTTCAAGGCTATGAAAAAGAAGTCCGAAATGACTGAGGATGAAATGAAGGATGCAGAGAAGGAT
Source organism: uncultured Oscillospiraceae bacterium (assembly GCA_964605215.1). Classification (GTDB taxonomy): domain Bacteria; phylum Bacillota; class Clostridia; order Oscillospirales; family Butyricicoccaceae; genus CAZSBD01. The sequence continues at coordinate 1,092 of CAZSBD010000197.1, forward strand.
CTGCAAAAGCTGACCGATAAGTTCATCAAGGACATTGATGGTATGGAAGCAAAGAAGTCCAAGGAACTGGCGGAAATTTAACAGACATTTGGGGGCGGCAGCGGGTGTCGCCCTTAAAATTTTAAGTGGAGGGATACAGACTTGGCGCTGTCTCATATATTTAAAGGAAAAGATATAGAAAAAATAGAAGAAAAGCAGGAAATGGATCGGGAGAAGCTGCCCAAACATATTGCTGTCATTATGGATGGCAACGGACGCTGGGCGAAAAAACGGGGTCTGCCCCGGACGGCTGGCCATGCTGCCGGCGCGGAAACCTTCCGTACCATTGCCACCTACAGCAAGGATCTGGGTATCAAATACTTCACGGTTTACGCCTTTTCTACAGAAAATTGGAAGCGTCCTCCGGAAGAAGTTAACGGCTTGATGAATTTATTCCGTAAATATTTAAAGGAAGCGATTGAGACCATGGCCCGGGAAAATCTGGCGGTGCAGGTGATCGGTGATCTTAGTGCATTGGCACCGGATATTTTGGAGCTGGTAGGCCATGCCAATCGAATGGCAGCCAATCTTCAGGATTATGCGGTTGCCACTCTGTGCATCAATTACGGCGGCCGGGATGAAATTAAAAACGCAGTGCAGGCCATCAGCCGCCAGGTGCAGGCAGGCTCCCTTCGGCCAGAGGAGATCACAGAAAAGACCATCAGCCAGCATCTTTATACCAAGGATATACCGGATCCGGATCTGATTATCCGTCCCAGCGGGGAGATTCGCATTTCCAATTTCCTTTTGTGGCAGTCTGCTTATGCGGAATATTATTTCACGGACACCCTGTGGCCGGATTTTGAAAAGAAGGATCTGGATCAGGCAATTTTGGCATATCAAAACAGATCCAGAAGATTTGGAGGCGTATAAAATGAAGGCGAGAGTCGTTGTAGGAGCTTTGCTGGCCATTGCTCTGATTTTGGTTTTTTATGTATTGCCGCCGGTGGTTTTGCCTATCCTAATGATGGCAGTCTGTCTACAGGCCACAAAGGAGCTGATGCAGGCAGCTCAAGCGGGGACGTGCAAACGGATGCTGGGGGTGTGCATGGTATTTTCCGCCTTGGTACCTCTGTATTTTTATTTGAATATGTCCATGGTTTATGGCCAGCTGGCCATTATGGCCTTGGTGTTTTATCTGTTTGTAGAGGTTCTTTACGACCATGACCATGTGAAATTTATACACGTGGCCGTTGCGCTATTTGGCGCGGTGCTGCTGCCTTATATGCTGTCCTCCCTGCCCCGGATTTTCGTGATGGAGCATGGTAAGTTTTTGGTGCTGATGCCTTTTTTAGCCGCTTGGGGATCGGATACTTGCGCCTTGTTTGCAGGTATGCTGTTTGGCAAGCACAAGCTGGCGCCGGTGATCAGCCCGAAAAAGACGATAGAGGGAGCAGCAGGCGGCGTGGTGGGCAGCACCGTGCTGATGGTGATCTATGCCGTGGCGATGAATCGTTTTTTCGGTGTGGATATGTCCCTGATCAGTGCTGTCCTCATCGGCATTTTTGGTTCAGCCTTGGGGCAGATCGGAGACCTGTCCTTTTCCATCATCAAGCGGAATTACGGCATCAAGGATTATAGTCATCTGCTGCCCGGTCATGGCGGTATACTGGATCGCTTTGACAGTGAGATCT
>CAZSBD010000198.1:0-349 GCA_964605215.1 uncultured Oscillospiraceae bacterium
GTACTGGCACCATTCTTCGATGCGGTTTAAGTCTGATACATTCAGCGCGCCTTTCAGATACATCTCTGAGGTATAAACCTGCTGTCCATCCACATCCAGCACCGGCTCACCATCTGCATCCAGTAGTGCATCTGCATAGATCTGTCCAGCTCTGGCAACATCTGTTTCGGTACGGTCATAAATTAAATTTTCCATACCAACCTCCTTATGCTGCCGTCAGTGTGATGCCGGCTTTCACATAATCAGAAGAACTGTCCACAGAACTGAGGGCTATGGCAATATTGCACTTCGCAGTTACCCCGCTGATAATGGCCACATAATACTGACCGGTGGAAGCCGAAGCATAATT
>CAZSBD010000198.1:359-2743 GCA_964605215.1 uncultured Oscillospiraceae bacterium
TGTCCAACCAGTGCTGCACCGGACACACCGGTACCAGTTGCGTCATCCAGTGTAAAATAGATATTCTCATAGCTGCTGGTGGTGCCGCCCTGCATCACAATGGCAAGGTAACCGTCTGCAGACAAAAAAGCCCGACAGCCGCCTTCCGTGTAATAGGTAGATGACGCGTAAGATCCAGAAAAAGTCATGGTACCGATGATGTCTTCCGGTGTAATCTTTGTACTTGGATCTACATAACTGGCCGGATTAAGATTGGAAATTGCACTGGCTACCATTTCCATTGTTGCCGTGGATGCTACGCTTTGCCCCTTGCTGTTTAAGGCTGTGATACAGGATGCTAACTGCGATTTCAAGGCTGTAAGCTGTGCTGCAATGCTCATTCTATACCGGTCACCACCTTCAAAATCGTACCAATGTCACCGAGTTCATCAGAAATCTCCTGTTTTAACGCTTCTAAATCTTCCGCTTGTGTTGCTGTCTTGGCCAGCATTAGCAGTTCCTCCATTCGTTCTGTTGAAATACTAAGTTGTCCCATGAGCATCTCCTTCTTCTACTGCAAAATTAACCTACGGCATATTTTCTCTCTTTACAAATCGTAATAGATGACTACGCAGCCTGATGCGCCAGAAGATCCTTCTTCGCCAGGTTCCGGATACCGGTCAATATACTCTCTTCCGGTTTTACTCCCTGTATGTGTTTTACCTTGTCTGCCCCCATCTCCGCCTGCGCCACCATCCCCTGTATTTGGAAGCGGATTTCTGACACCTGTTCTGGCATACGCTTCACCGAATGCGATATCTGTGTACGAAGGATCAAAGACTTTTCCGTTGTCGCCGCTGTAATTTCCGAATGTGGTGGTACCACCTTCGCCTCCTGGGATTCCACCTTCACCAATCACGACAGAGAACGTCTGACTCTCGTTTATGCTAATCGCTCCATACCAGACTTTACCACCAGAACCGTTTTCTCCATCTTCCCCTCGGTCTTTCCATGTGCCGTCTTCACCTTTTTGGCCGCCGTCTCCGCCGTTTACAACAATCAACCGTAACTGTTCTACGCCGCTTGGTGCCGTCCAGGAACCACTTTTGGTAATGATTTCCCGGTTTTGGAATAGGAACGATCCGTCCGCCTGTAATAGAGTGCTGTTACAACCCTGTAAAACGCCGCTTGATATATTAAATTCCTGATAAACCACTCTTCCGGTTGTGGCGTTTACTTCGTCCAATTCAAGCGTTTCCACATCCCCTATCTCGCTTGACGGATCTCCGCGGCCTGTTATTTCATACTGGTTACCACCATAAGCTGACAGAATGTTTTTTGCCGCATCCAGCGCCTGCGCATTTGTTTTAATGAATGGGTTATCAATGCTGATCGTCTGCGATGCAGATGCGCTATTGCCAGATACAACGAATTTTGTATCATTACCATCATTCAGCGTGAAAATGATGCTGGCTATATCTTCGTTTGCTTTAATTGTTGGATATGCCGACATATTATCCAAATTTAATTTGTTTCCCTGTGACCAAAGAGGTTCTACCGCCAGATATCCGGTTTTGGAATCTGCTCTAGGCCATGTACCAGATGCCATGCAGACAAACCGTAGCAAGTCCCCACAATTTATTCCATCTATATTCTCAGGATTTGCTATAAGAGACTTAGAAGTATAAGCCGGATCTATTGTATAATAATTTGAAAAATTAGAACCAAGCTGACTTACCAAAGCCGATATCCAACCATCTAATGTTTCAGGCAAATTTTCAGGAGGTATAAATTCCCGGTCTGCAAGCAAGCCAATAATATCAACTAAATCCCATTCTATGGTCAGAGCATTATCACTCGTTTTCCAGCCACCTGAGTATTGATAATACACGCCAACCGGCTTAAAATCCTTTGTTCCATCGGGCAGTTCTACTCCAATAGAAACCGTTATACCCTGTCTTTCTGCAATCGAATTAAATATGCCTTTTTTGTTTCTTGGCTCGAATCGGCGGCCTGAATTGTCCAGTTTGACAACACAGGTTCCGTAAGGCAATGCTGTGCATGCAGTGTTTCCCTGCTGTTTGATATGGAATTCAGAAAAATCGTTACCATCCCATATTTCATAAATTCCCGCTAAAATTTCAGGAATTCGGATTCTTCTATGTGGTAAACTCCATTTGGTTATTGTAATTCGGATTGCATCTGGGCTGTTTATAGAAAATCCACTGACAGAAATACTTGTTTGAGTGTTATTCTTGAAAATTTGTTCGTAATAGGTTTTGCCACCGCTTTTAACCTCAACTTTGAAATCTTTCGGATAACCGTCTTGTGATGCAGTTGGAAAATACACGGAGCAGCTTTGTAGAAGATCTACATTAGAAAAACACATTTCAATATATTGCGCT
>CAZSBD010000199.1:0-2734 GCA_964605215.1 uncultured Oscillospiraceae bacterium
ACGGACTTGTTGGGTACCTCGATGCCGATGGCCAGCTTATCCGGAATGGGGGCGATGCGCACATTGACAGCGCCCAGCGCCAGAGCGATATCATCGGACAGGGAGGTCAGCTTGGAAAACTTGATGCCCCGGGACATGGTAATTTCATACCGGGTAACGGAAGGCCCCCGGACAATATGGATAATCTGAGCGTCAATGTTAAAGCTTTGCAGGGTGTCGATGAGGCGGGCGGAATTTTCCCGCAGCTCCTGAGCCGCACCGTCCGCCCCTCCCTTTTTGCCCTTTTTCAGCAGAGCCATGGAAGGATGGATATATTCCGGCGCTGGTGCCTTTTGGCTTTCGTCCAGCTCCCAAGCCATTTTGGCGGATTCCTCCGGCGTCAGCTTTTCCGCCTCCTCCGGCCTGCCCGAACCGGCTGTGGCCGAGCGAACCAAATCTTCCAGGTTCTTTAGGGGCTCCTCGGCTGAAGGGTCCTCCTCCGCCGCCTGGCTCTTCAAATCCTGATGCAGCGCGTTTTCCGGCTTTTCTACATCAAAAACCTGGGGCGGATCCGGATCTACCGGAATATCAATCTGGGCTTTGTGCCGCTTTTGGGCGGCCTTCGCCCGCATTTCCACCGCTTTTTCAACCATAGGGTTGGGGGAATTGGTGTATTTTTCCTCTTCCTCCGCATCCGCATACTGGTATTCCGGCGTTTTGAACAGCCGCCACATGGCCATCGGACTCAGGTTACATGCCACCATCACCAGCACCACCAGCGCCACCACCAGCAGAAAGCCGGTTCCCACAGCGGAAATGGCAGCGATCAGCCATGCCGCCAGAGTGCCGGACAGAATCCCGCCGGAGCTGTGAGCAACACCGGTATCCCACAGGAGGATGAGATCCGGCGTACCCCAATCTCCCGCCAGAAGGGTATGAGCCAGGCTGCCTATGTCCACTGGGATCAGCAGCATGCAGAAAAGCCGCAGCCGGATCGGTCCTTTAGGCCGCAGAAGCAAAAGAATGGTTGCTCCCAGCAGGGCAATGGGCAGAACAAAAATGCCGTTGCCCAAAAAACCGGAGAAAAAATGATTGACTCCAGTAAGCAAAAAGCCCTCCAGAGGCAGAAGGGACAAAAGGATGAGCACTCCCAGGCCGCCATAAATCGCCGCCCAGACCGAACGGGGCAGACCCTTGAACTCCGGCGCCGCCGGAGAGCGGCCCCGCTTGGCGCCGGTTTTGCGACTTGTTCCCTTGTTTTTTCCTTTTGTGGTTTTGGATCTTGCCATAAATGAACTTCCTCTTCCTTACATCAGGTTGACCACAATGGTGATCACACCTACAATGGCACAGTAAATGGAAAATCCCCGGAACCGGCCGCTTCTGGATATGTAATTGACCATTTTAATGGCCAGCAGGCCGGAGATCAGCGCCGCCAGAACCCCCACGATATAACAAGGCATGGAAACAGCGGAAGCAGAGGCCTCGTTCAAAGCATCTCCCACAGACAGAAGATTGGCGCCGAAAATAACAGGCAGGGACATAATAAAAGCAAACTTTACCGCGAACTGCCGGTCAAGGCCCCGGAACAGGCCGCCGGCAATGGTAGAGCCGGAACGGGAAATACCGGGAATGGTGGCAAAGCCCTGCATAATGCCGATGATCAAAGCGTCCTTCCAGGTGGCGTCCCGGGCATCTTTATCGCCCTTGGGCATCTGGTCGGAGAAAAGAAGAATCACCGCTGTGATAATCAGACATACGCCCACCACCAGCGGGGACGAAAATACGGTTTCGATCTTGTCCTTGACAAACAAAACCGCCACCATAGGAATCATAGATACCAGGATCAGTACAAGAAAGCGGCGGTAAGGCTTGTTGCGGATCTTAAAGCCATCCAGAATCCACTTGACCGCTTCCACCACCAGCTCCTTTACATCCCGCCAAAAGGCGATGATGACCGCCACCAGGGTGCCCAGGTGAAGTATAATGTCAAAGAGCATATAGCTGCCGCCCTCAATATCAAATATAGAACCAAACAGGCTTTGCGCCAGTACCAAATGACCGGAGCTGGATACCGGCAAAAACTCTGTCAGGCCCTGTATAATGCCCAGCAAACCGGCAAATAAAACAGACATAATTCACTCTCCTTTCCTCAAAAAGCAGGTTTCATTGTTTCATATAACTGCACCCCATCAGTTTAGCACACTCTTTGCAAAATTACCAGTGAGAAAAATGGTCTTCTTTGGCAGGAAACTGTCGGACTGTCCCCGTTTTCTTTGCCAAAGCCTCAGACCAAACCTTTGATTTCTCCCAATTCTTGTGAAAAATTTATGGAATTGGTGGAATCGCCGTGATTCTTCTCCAAGTCTGTCAGGATTTTTGCCTGTTTTTCTTAGCCTAGACATTGAAAATAAAACTTCCCAATGTTAAAATAACAGAGTATAACTATAAGAAGAGAAAAAACGGAGGCGTTTTGGGATATGTGGACAGCAGATAATTGGCGGGATTTTGAAATCATAGACTGCGGAGGCGGCGATAAAGTGGAGCGCTGGGGCAATCAGGTTCTGGTCCGCCCAGATCCTCAGGCGATCTGGCCCAAAACCCCCGGCGTCAAAGCCTGGAAAACGGCAAACGCCCAGTATAACCGTTCCTCCTCCGGGGGCGGCAAATGGAACATCCGTCACCTGCCTGAACGCTGGCAGATCCGTTACGGCGAATTAACCTTCCATATCAAGCCCATGAACTTTAAGCACAC
>CAZSBD010000200.1:0-2667 GCA_964605215.1 uncultured Oscillospiraceae bacterium
GTGGGTCTCCTACAGCCAAATGCCGAAGAATCTCGTCAACGCATTTATCGCCATCGAAGACAAACGGTTCTGGACACATGAGGGCGTTGACTGGATTACAACCGCCAAAGCGACTTTCGGCTTTTTCTTGGGCAGCAGTACCGCCGGCGGCTCCACTATCACGCAGCAGCTGGTCAAAAATATCACAGGGGATGACGAGGCGACCATACAGCGAAAGGTTCAGGAGATTTTCCGGGCGCTCAATCTGGAAAAACAAAAATCCAAATATGAAATTCTCGAACTATACCTGAACATGATCAATTTAGGACAGGGCTGTTATGGCGTACAGGCGGCGGCACAGAAATATTTTAATAAAGATGTATCCGAGCTGAATCTGGCAGAGTGTGCTTTGCTGGCCGGCATCACCAATAATCCCTCTTATTATGACCCGCTGAAAAATCCGGAAAATGCCAAATCCAGACAGGAATTAATCTTGGAAAGCATGAAAAAACAAGGGTATATTACCGAAGAAGAATGCCAAGAGGCCAAGGATTACAAATTGGTTTATAAATCAGAAGAAAGCCAGGCAGCAGATTCTGAACCTTATTCTTATTTTGTTGATACGGTTATTCGAGATGTTACTAACGACCTTATTTCTCAAAAGGGTTATTCTCGAGAATATGCCAATGAGCTGGTAACTAGCGGTGGTTTAAAAATTTATGCCACTGTAGATATGGATATCCAGGAAATTATGGAAAATGTATATGACAAGTCCAGTAATTTCCCCAGCTATACGAAAAATGGCTCCAGTATGCAAAGCGCTATGGTGCTTATAGATCCTTATACGGGTGATTTAAAGGGAATTGTCGGCGGGCGAAATCCTTCACAAAAGGCAAGTTTGGAGTTGAATCGTGCTACGCAGTCTCAGCTTTGTCCTGGTTCATCATTAAAACCGTTGTCAGTCTATGGACCGGCTGTAGATTTGGGAGTAATTACACCCAATACAGTTTATGAGGATTCTCCCTTTATGAAACTAAACGGACAGGATTGGCCGAGAAATGAAAATCGTACTTACAGCGGCAACGTTACCATTGCCACTGCGGTTGCAAAATCTATCAATACTGTAGCCGTTAAGGTGTTGGATGATATTACACCGGAAAAATCCTATGAATATCTGACAGAGCGCTTTGGCTTTACCACTTTGAGTAAATCAGATATTAACTATAGCCCCCTGGCATTAGGTAGCTGCAGTGTAACTGTGCGGGAAATGGCAGCCGGTTATTCTGCTTTTGTCAATGACGGTATGTATTCTAAGTGCCGCAGCTACACAAAGGTATTGGATTCCAATGGCGGCGTATTACTTTCCAATGATGAAGAACCGACGATCGCTTTTGATAATGAAGACACCTCATATGTAATCACAGATCTGTTGGAAAATGCCGTGAAGAACGGTACTGGTAGTTTAGCTAGACTTTCTAATATGGCTTCTGCCGGTAAAACCGGTACAACCTCTTCGAATAAGGATCGTTGGTTTGTAGGTTATACACCTTATTATGTGGCTGCTTGCTGGGTTGGCTATGATGAAGGTTACAGCATTCCCAATATGTCCTATAATCCGGCGGCAAAGCTTTGGAAAGCCGTGATGGCAAAAGTTCATGCTGATTTGCCGGAAAAAGAATTTGAAACTTCAGATACTTACGTCAAGGGAAACTACAAGAAAGTTAGCAGTTCATCCAATTCTTCTAGCAGCAAAAAGGATCAGACAACAAATGATCCGGAAACTGTACCAGAGGAAAATCCATCCACAACACCAAATTCATCAACAGAAAATTCTTCACAGGAACCTGGAAATTCTGGCAATGAAGGCGGAGAAGGAAGCACTACTACATCTCCCGAGCCGCAGACGCCCTCTGCGCCGTCAACACCCTCTGGCGGGGAAGAAAATCCAGGAGAATCCACATCTTCTGTTGACCCAGAGGCATAAAACAGTTATAATAAGTAAAGATACGATGCTGTACAAGGCCGCACTAGTCGGGGAACTAGCGGAGCCTTGTACCTGCAATCCGCTAAAGCAGGGACGAATTCCGAAAAAGAGGGAATTGAATGTGTCGTCTGGCCTTTAATTGAGGGTGATGACATTTCGGCTCTGCGCAACAGAATACCACAAACCATGTCAGGCGGGGAACCGAGCAGCATTACGTGGACTTTTCTGTGTGCCGCAGAATTGCCGTTATTGAGTCTGATAGCATAGGTTCGGGCATAAACAGTTTTCGAATTTTCGGTGTGCGGTCTTGTATAGCATCGTATCTTTTTCCATGCAGAGGATTTTTACAAGCAGTAGAAACCGGGCAATTTCGGTTGCCCGGTTTTTTTAGAAATTAGGCGGTGCGCGTTTATATGTATCAAGCATTATATCGAAAGTGGCGGCCATTTACGTTTTCGGACGTAGTGGGACAAAAGCATATTACGGACACTTTGAAGCATCAACTGGAAACCGGCAAGCTGTCCCATGCTTATCTATTTACAGGAACAAGAGGGACAGGCAAGACGACTTGTGCTAAAATTTTGGCCCGGGCGGTGAATTGCGAGCATCCGGTAAACGGAGATCCCTGCAACCATTGTCCGGCCTGTGAGGGTATTTTAAACGGAAGTATTTTGGATGTGGTAGAAATCGATGCGGCATCCAAT
>CAZSBD010000201.1:0-2158 GCA_964605215.1 uncultured Oscillospiraceae bacterium
CAAAAATGGTTGCGCCGCTTAAAATCATCGGATTGTCCATAGCTTTTGCATACCATTCAACAGAAAATCCAGTAGGATAGGTAATTGTCTTTCCTAGAATGGTTTTGCTTCCCGTTGTCAACTTAAAATGCGGTAATTTGGGGAGCGATGGAGTAGGAATTTTCAATTTTAGATTTGTAAAAAATCCCTTGATCGTATCGATCACTCCTTTGATTTTGTCTTTTGCGGCAGTAATCGGTGCTGTCATGGCTGTTTTTATCCCGTCAAAAATATTTGTCACTGTTGATTTCACTGCATTGAATACGCTGGTAATCGTGTTTTTAACGCCATTGATCACATTCGAAACCGTATTCTTCGCCGCATTAATCGGTGTTGATATAGCTGTCTTGATGGCATTCCACACAGTCGTCACTACATTCTTTACAGCATTAAATACATTGCTCACTTTGGTTTTTACTGCATTTATAGCCGTTTCCACCACTGACTTAATGCCATTCCATACCGTTGTCACTACGCCCTTGATGGCGTTCCATATTGTAGAAACCCCTGTCTTAACAATATTGAATCCGGTCGTGATCACATTTTTTATCACGTCTATACCGGTGCTGACAATATTTTTCATTGTCTCCCACGCTTCAGTAATGTCATCTCCACACCATGCCCAGATGGCCTGAAATGGCAATGTAATCAGATTAAACGCTGCCTCAAGAATTGCCACTATAACGCCAATTGCGATTTCAATGATTCCGGTTATCGTATCCCAAACAGACTGCACAAAATCTTTGATGCTTGTCCAAATTTCTGTGAATTTATCTGCTATTTTTTGGAGGATTTCCTTTACCTTATCCCATACGGCCTGCATCTTTTCTTTTATGATGCTTGCTACTTCGAGAATTTTTTCTTTGATTTGATCCCAATGTTTGACGCATAAAACAATAATAGCTATAACTGCCGCAATGGCTGCAACAATTAAAACATATGGAGCAAGTGCTGCCCAGGAAGCTGCTGCGCTTGCTGTTTTTGCTGCGATCAACCCCGTCAAAGATGTTGCTTCGGCCGCATCCATCGCTGCTTTAACAGCCTGTGCCGCTGCCTGTAACCCCAATGCAAGGGTTACCGCTCCAATAGCAGCGCCGACAACCGCCAGCATGCCCTTATGCTCCCGCATCCAGTCATAAGCATCTGATAATGCAGGAATTACGCTATCCGTCACGAATCCGACAGCGCTGCGAAGCGGATCTTCCAACCCATCAAAAATAGAAAGCTGGAGTTCCTCAAATGCGGATTTCATTTCCGCCAAGTCACCGCTAAGGTTGTTTTGCATTGTATCGGACATTTCAGACGCGCTCCCGGAACAATTCTCCAGTTTGCTTGCGTAGTCATTAAATGACGCACCTGTTTCTTCGGCTGAATCTCCCACTCCGGACATAATTGTTTGAAATTTTGAATATTGATTTGTTCCGGCAATCATCTTCGAAAGGTTCGCCTGTTCCTCGTCTGTCAACGTCCCCCAGATATCGGAAGTTTCATTCAATATGCTGGACAGGCTGTTCATGTTTCCTTCTGAATCGTAAACATTAATCCCATATTCCTCCAACGCGTCAGCGCAGCCCGATGTGTTCGTTGCCAGTCTGGTCATTATGGTGGATAAACCATTCCCGGCCTCTCCGCCCTTAACACCCGCGTTAGCCATTGTCATCAACACCGCCGTAACGTCTTCCACGGAATACCCCATAGAACTTGCCGTTGCAGCGCAATTCTTGTATGCTTCTCCCAACATCGATACGTCCGTATTGCTATTCGCCATTGCGTAAGTCATTTGGTCTACAAACACGGCCGAATCTTCTGCGGACAACCCGAACGCTGTCAGATAATCAGTTACTATGTCAGACGCTTCCCCCAAATCCATTTCGGACGCAGCCGCAAGATTTAAGACCCCATCAATACCATTGAGCATATCTTCTGTATCCCACCCAGCCAGGGCCATATAGGAAAACGCATCTGCAACCTCTGATGCAGAAAATATAGTACTTGACCCCAACGATCTCGCAGTCTTTTCCAGCTCGGAAAGTTCATCATCTGTTGCCCCAGATAACGCCTGTACTTTGGACATGCTGGATGAAAAATCCATACCTATTTGGATTGTTTGTTCCGCAAA
>CAZSBD010000201.1:2168-2654 GCA_964605215.1 uncultured Oscillospiraceae bacterium
TTTATCTTATCGATTCCCTGCTGGATTGCATTAGACGCCAGGTCGGAAATAACGCCTTTAATAACAGTCCATCCGCCATTCGCGGACTCCTCCGCCGCCTGTCCGCTGTCCTCGACGGCATCCTCAACCTCACGTAACTTATCTTCGTTTTCATCCAGTTCGCTGTTCAGTTTATCTATTTCGGATTTTAAATCCTGCGCTGCATCTGAATCAGTCCCCTGTTCTAATGCAACGTTTTTATACTCCGTTTTTAATTGTTCCAGCTCTGACTGTTGTTCTTCGATTTCCTTTGTCAGGGTTTCCAGGGGCGTTTCCAGTTTTTCTGCCGCCTGTCTCTGTTCTTCCATCTCGGTTTCGCACTGATTTAAGGCAGACTGTAAATTCTGTTCTTCAGTTTTTGCCGTTGTTAATTTTGTGCTCCAGTTCTGGACTTCTGTACTGTTTTCACCGTATATCCGTTTTGCCGCTTCCACTTTTTGGCTCAAT
>CAZSBD010000202.1:0-2617 GCA_964605215.1 uncultured Oscillospiraceae bacterium
ACAATGTCGGTGATAAGTTAAACCTGAAGCAGGATAGGATTAACGAAATCCTGAGTGTCGGAAATTTTGTCGAAGAAATCAAAAAGGAAAAAAGCACCGAGGCGTCCGAGTAGGGCGCCTTTGATCTTTGCGGAGGAAAAAATATGGATGAAAAAAATACGTACAGTGAAATTACATTGAAAAACGGAGAAACAGTCCATGTGACATTATCCTACTATCGTTTATACCAATTGAAAAATAAAAAACCGGAAGCCTATAATAAGTATTTTGAGATTACAGAAAAAGATATAACAGACGATTTTGACGTTATATCTATTATTTACACAGCGTATTTGTGCGCCAATATCGATGATCTGGATGATATGCCGGACGAAGAGGAATTTATTAAGTTAGTTCGTTTCGACAGGCGCGATTTGTTGCGGGTTTTCCGAGAGATTTCCGTGGAAAAAAAAAATAAAATTTCAAAAAGCGTTTAGAATCGCGACAAAGACTAATGGAATAAAAATGCCAAAGTACGCTATCGAGGACGTGGAAGACGCTTACAGTCTGTATGTTGGTGTGTTTGGTATTTCGGAGGATGTTTTTTGGTATTCGGATATCTCGTTTTTGGAAAAAGTTGTTAAAAATATATCAGCGTATCAAAAATGGATCCAGGAAAAAAAGAGGAGGCTGATCAAAAATGGCAAACAATAACGAAGCAAAAATTAGATTTACAGCGGAAACATCGGATTTTGACGCCTCATTGAAAGAAGCAAAAAACGCAACCAAAGAGTTAAACGCGGAAATGCGGCTGGCCGCTGCCGAATTTAAAAATACCGGGGACAGTGCGGAATACCTGAACAAAAAGCATGATCTGTTGGAATCCAAGTTAGAAGAGAACCAGAAGCAACAGGAAGCGTTAAACAATAAGATCGAGGTTGCGACGGATATCTATGGAGAAGATTCCGACGAGGTGAACAAGCTGGAAGCACAGCTTACAAATGCGCAGGTTGCCGAACAGAAAATCATTACGGAAATTAATGACTGCAATGACGCTTTGGAAGAAAATGCCAGCCAGACGCAGGAGGCGGAAAGCGCATACGGGCAATTGACCGCTGAAATCGAATCACAGGAATCCACGCTGGATGAATTAAAACAGCAATATATAAACACTGCCTTGGAAATGGGCACCGATTCTGAAGAGGCGCAAAATTTAGGCAATCAGATATCTACACTATCTGGGGAATTGCAGGACAATAAAGGCAAACTGGAAGAGGTGACCGCATCTGCAAATGAATTAGACCAAACTATGGGTGAGACCGGGGAAGAGTCCGGCACAATGGGAAATCTTTTTGGTGGGTCGATCGGAAGCATGGCGCAGGCTATCGCTGCCGGGGGGATTGCCGGGGCAGTCAGCGAAATTATAGATGTTGCAAAGGAATTGGGCGAAGCGGCGGTGGAGCTGGCTAATGATTGGTCGGAATCTACAGCGGTCATGGCCGAGGGAACCGGCGCGACTGGGGAAGATTTGGAAGCATTAACAAGCGCAGCATATGATGCATATAAACAGCTATCAGACGTTAATATGTCTGCACAAGATGTTGCGGGAACGTTGGCAGAGTTAAATACCAGGCTAGGACTGACCGGGGATGACGCGACGGAAGCAACGGAAGTATTTTCGCAGTTCGCGAAGGTAACCGGGCAGGACGCGGAAGGCGCGGTGGATGACATTGTTGACGCAATGAAGAGATGGGGGATGGATACCGATATTTCAAATATTAAACCCTTGCTGGACGACATTACAACTGCGTCGCAGAGCTGCTCACTTTCTGCATCTGACATGACCGGGTTGTTGTCAGATAATGCATTCCAGTTCCAGGCATTGGGCTATTCTGCTGATGAAGCATTAGGATTTATTACCGCTATGGCGGATGGTGGCATGAACACCAGTCAGATGACGACTGCATTACGCAATTCTGTTAAAAATCTGACTGATGCCACGGATGATGTACCGGGCGCATTCCAACAGGCTATTCAGATGATCCGAGATGCTGACGGAGATTCTTCTGTTCTAAACCAAACGATTGGTGATACTGGAAAAACCATTGAAGAAACGTTCGGCACAAAGGCTGCACAGGAGATGGTTTTGTCGTTGTCTACCAGCAGCGAATCTATAGATGATTTTACGTCAAAATTAAAAGACAATGAAGGCGCAATGGAACAAACATATGACGATTCCATCACACTGAAAGATGAGTGGTCGCGTTTAGGAAATAATATCAAAGGTACAGTGTCAAAGAGCATAGGCCCGGCATGCAAAGATGCAGTTGGATTTTTTGCTGATTTATTTGACGAAAACAGTGAAGTAAGGAAAGGAATGGAGAAAAACGCTGAGGCACAATCACAGGCGTTAATCAACCAGAGCAAAACAACGTCAAAAAGCGTAGAAAATATGAAAAGCTCATACGATGGATTTAAAGGCAAGGTTAGCACCGTAGCAAATAATATCAAATCCCATATGTCTAATGCGCAATCAAGCATAGCTGGAAAATTATCAACGTTAAAGGGCAATCTTACGGATGCAGGAAGCAAGGGTTTTGACAATTTTAAAGGCAAGGTTAGCACCGTAGCAAATAAT
>CAZSBD010000203.1:0-2572 GCA_964605215.1 uncultured Oscillospiraceae bacterium
TTGCCAGGGCAAAACGGACGAATACCTTCACCGCAACTTCGGGCCGTTTCAGGTCCGCAAAATTTCCGCAGGTTTTCATGACGCCCATAACAAAGAACAGCACGATTAACGCAAGGCCCACTGCCTGGACCGCGCCGTTGATCCCGACCATGACATTCCAAATGGTGCCGCCTTTGAATGCCTGGGGAGACTGTGTGACCAGCGTCCAGATCTCTGCCAGCTTTTCATTCCAGGTCTGCAAAGCGTTTTCAAGGTTTTGTACGACCCAATTATCTGACATTATTTCAACTCCTTCTGATTTGGTATAAAAAACGCCCCTGCCCATCATGAACAGAGGCGTTTTAGCGACCATGCAGGTCAATGCAATCATTCCTTGCTTCTCTCAAGGAATTTCGCGGCTACTTTCTCATGGTTATTTTCACGCAAAAAGCGTTTTATAAGGAAGCCCAGAAAATAAGGGAACGTATAGAATTTGCCGTTGAATCCAATGTTACGGTCTGCCAGTTTGATGCCATAGCGGACATCCGGATACTTCTCCTTGCTGATCAAAGCATTCAGGGAAGGCGACGAGCCATCAATGGCTTTCACCTCAATCGGAATCAGGGAATCCGCATCCCGGACAAAGAAATCCATTTCCAACGTCCCCTTCTCATTTCGATAAAAGTACAGGGTATATCCCTGCTTGACCAGCATATCCGCAACTACATTTTCATAAATGGCACCCTTATAGGTGTTAAAATTCTTGTTGTTGCGCAGATCCTCCTGTACTTCTTCATCCAGAGAGCCAATCAACAGCCCCGTATCCCGGAAATAGATCTTATAATTGTCAGGATTATAATTCCCTTTCAATGGTAGCTCCGGCAGTTCCAGGCAATGGCATACGCTGATGATTCCCGCATTGTCCAGCCATTCTACCGTTCCAACATAGTCGCGGTTTCTGGCATTTCGGGCAATCTTGGAGATTTGAAACTTCTTGTTCTCCTTTCCCAAGAAGACTGGAATCTTGCGATAAACATTCAGAATTTTTCCCTTATCCAACCCGGAAGCATATTTCGTGATATCTTCCTCGTAGTCAAGAAGAATCTGCCTCTGCATTTTCAGAGTCCCACTGTAATGCTTCTGACACACAAAAGCAAACACAATTGCCGGCATACCGCCCAGCACCATGTATTCCCGGAAGTTTTCCAGCATGACGCCATACTCGGTTTTCGACAGCGGTGTCAGGGAAAGCATACTTTGGTACAGTGCTTCAATTTGTGATTCCTTATATCCCTTAGCCCACAGAAATTCCTCAAAATCCAGAGAATACATTTCCACATCTTCTTTGGAGCCGACACTGTTGGATTCAATCTCGTTGTAGTTAATACCCATGAGAGAACCAGAGCAAATCACATCGAACCGGCCATCCTGACGAAAAGATTTTAGGCTGGTAGCGCAGTTGATGCAGTCCTGCATCTCATCAAAGAAAATCAATGTATCACCGGGAATGAATTCAAAGTCAGGATTTCGCAGAGAGACATTTTTGAGAATGGTATCCACTTCAAATCCATCATCAAAAATGTCCTTGTATTGCTTTTGCAGTACAAAGTTGATCTCTACAACGGACTTGTAGTGGCCATTTGCAAAATGGCGGATTGCTTCGGTCTTGCCAACCTGTCTGGCTCCCTTGATAACCAAAGGCATATGCTCTGGTTCGTTCTTCCAATTCACAAGAACCGTATCCATTTTTCGCTTCAGACGCTCCATTTGGCTCACCTCGTAAATTAAGATTAGCACTATAATATCACAAAATTCCAGCCTATGCAAGCACTCTATCTCACAAAATTACCGCTTTGCTTCTACTGTTTCTCACAAAATTCCGATTTTTAGTGTGGATTCTAACCAGAGAAATACGCAAAGCGGAACGAAAAGCCGTCCCGCTTTGCAAGAAGGACGAATATCATCCAGTGATCATGGTCAGGATTTCCTTGGCGAAGGTGATGATGACACCACCGGCGAGGGTCAGGAAACCGTTGGAACGCTGGGAAGGATCGTGGGACTGCAAGGACAGGCCCGCCTGCACGATGCCCCAACCCAGCAGGATCAGCCCCACGGCCCGGATCATGCTGAAAATGAAGTCAGATAAATTGTTGACCACAGTCAGCGGATCGCCGCCAGCGGTTGCAGACGCAGGCAGGGCCAGTGTGGAACACACAGCCGCTGCCAAAATAAATGCGGTATAACGGCGGAAGCCAGTTTTCATTTTGGGAGACATGGGCAGCTTCCGGGTGGTCTTTTCTTTCTTGGCGTTTACAATGTTCTTAATTGCGTTTTTCATTTTGATCTTCTCCTTTTAGTAGTTCGGCTTCGATTTCCTCATCGGAAAGAAGCTCATATTCGATTTCGGACAGGTTTACAAATTTCGTACCGGCACCGGATGCCGCTGTCAAAGACAGACTGGCCACGGACAATTCGGTGCCACCGTGGACATAGGGCTTGCCCCCTTTCTCCGGGGTGTACTTCACATTGGGATGGTTTAGAAGGTCGTACTTTTCATCCATCACTGGCATCTCGCCACGGATGAACAGCAGGG
>CAZSBD010000204.1:0-2560 GCA_964605215.1 uncultured Oscillospiraceae bacterium
TAACGCTGCAGCAGGCGTATTCCTTTGCCTATCCAACAGACAATCAACCCTCCCCCACCGATAATGGAGCGAATGAAATTGCCGAAGATGATCCATTTGCAAAGTTGAATAGTATGAGTGACCAGCCAAGCGATGTGATCGTCATCGACAGAGAATCGGAAGCACAAGCGCCGAAGCAGTCCCCACCCCCGCCGGGGATCCAGGAGCTTTTGAATAACATTTCCGTTAACTTGGATCAGGCAGTTGCCGAAAATCTGCTGCGACAGGAAATGCAGAAAATCGTGAATTGCTTTGATGACACAGGTTATTATTCATTCAAGCTCGCTCCGATCTACAGTGCAGACGACACTGGCGAACGTTTTGTCACCGGATACAGTGTAGGTGATAATACCTATGTGGAACGTGCACGCGTATGCCATCAGTGCAAGAAAATGATCTTCACTGATGCTGGGACAGCAGAGCACCGTGTGATCTCCTTTATTGGCGCAACGTCCTCCGGAAAGACCAGCACAATTCTGGCATTGACTCATTATGCATGCTATGGGCTAAATCCAATTGGCCAGAGCAAAGAGATCGATATCTGGGAGCATGCAAAGGGAGCGTTCAACAATGTGACGGTGACTTTGTTGAACGAAGAAAACAAAAAACTCAAATCCGATCTGGAATGGTTTACACTGGGCATTGCTCCAAAGAAGACTGAGGCAACACAGCGGGACGACGCCTACCACGCCACAATGAAGATCAGTGATGACCTCAGCGGACACAACATCATCCTGACCTTTATGGATCTTCCCGGTGAACTGTTTTCTGTTTCTGCGGATGGAAACGGTGTCAAGGGCGTGAATGTGCAGATGGTGGAGAAAGAGTTTTCCGCCGCTCTCAGCAGCGCGGCTTATGTAGTGTGCGTGGATCGTGATATCTTTAAAAGTGTCGGCCAGGTACAAATGCTGACACAATTTTGCTGCCAGATGCAGGAACTGCAGAGAAGCAAGCAGGAACAGAAGGACTATGTACCCACCATGATCGTGTTTACCAAGGCCGATGAGCAGGCGACTCAAATGGCAACCGCTGGCACAGTCGAGGCTCTTTATATGTTGCTGGAGGAAGAGAGGGCCATCAGCAACAGCATCTATAGACCGCTTTTCCAAACGATCATGCAGCAGCTCACAAGCAATGCGCTGATGAAAAAGAGCTATCATGCGGCAATGCGGTGCGGCGCTTTTGGGCATCAAGTACCGAACACACGTGATATCCTAAGCGGAGCCCAAGCTGCTGACGCTTCCCACAGTCAGGATTTGTCCGGCTTGCTTTACAACGCAGAGGCTGAGGAACAGGAGCGCGGGCAGGATTCATTCAGCTTGGAGGAAAAACAGAATCTGGTAAAGAAGCTTGCGGAAAGAAAGGGGATAACATCGGAGGAAATGGTTCCAACTCCTTCCCAAGTGGATCTGCTGATGAAGTGGCTCCTGTGGGTGACTGGCTGTTTGCCCTGCAAAGCCAGCTACAAATCGAAAGCAATGGAGGCTTCCAAGGAACTGAATTATACCATCAGTCGGTGGCAGTACCGAACCCAAAATCCAGGGCCGGAGAGTACTGCGGGCGATAGTGATATCAATGAGGCAATGGCCCGCTGTGTGCTATTTAACAACCCCGGCAGATGGGACACAGCCCTGGTCAAATCTCTTAGCGAGGGACAACAGACGAGTTTCATTCCTTTTTTCTCGAAAGCATTTGGTAGCAGAATCAGAGATACCACAGAATATGTTCGCAGGGAAATGAGTCAGGCATCTGACACCAATGACGCCGATAGCGGGAGGTGAAAACACAGTGGAACGATATAGTTATCTGTGGGGGACCAAAGGAAAAACCTATTTAGAACTGGGAAAATCTGCCCATATGGACGAGTTCTGGAATAATTTGAAAACACCTTTCCCTGGTAAAGCCCTGGAGGAAACGAAAAAAATGCTGATGGGCTTTACACCGCCTGATGGAGTTGTTGTCCAGCAGGAAGAACAGGTTTCGGTGCGGTATGCGCCAATTCATTTTGCGCGACTGTTTCCCAAAGAGTTCAGCGGCATGGAGCCATTCGGAGCGATCTGTGTCAATGGTCTGGAGAAGAGGCAGCAGGGAGCTCAGGACACCAGGGAGAGTGTTTTCTCCTATCTGACTTTGATGCGCCAGTCGGACATGCTTTCCGAAGGGGAATATAACTATCTGGATCAAATTTTTGGAGCCCGACAGCCCTCTGCCGGAGATATAGAGGATTACAAGGCCCGCAAGTGTGTAATTGACTTCGAGCGCGCGCCGGATAAGGTGGACCCTCATTTGACTCGCAGTGATTTACCCGCAGTGCTCCTGACAATGGCTGCGCTGTATCACAGTGTAGATACCATTGTTATCATTCGCCTGGAGCCTGGCGTTTCGTTTCAGCGCCGGGCCTATGATTTTCTGTCGCAGGTCTATTCTCTGCTTCCGCCTAAAATGGCAGTCGAAACCGGCTTTGCAACCTATACAGATTCCAAAACCATTGCCAAGTTGGCACATGATGTAAATATCCGGC
>CAZSBD010000205.1:0-2542 GCA_964605215.1 uncultured Oscillospiraceae bacterium
ATATTGATTTTACTGGCAATCTGGATACATGCATCGCCATCCGCATTGCCTTTAAGAAAAACGGTAAGGTATTCATCCGTTCCGGCGCAGGCATTGTAGCGGACAGTGTGCCGGAAAATGAATTCCAGGAGTGCATCAACAAGGCAAAGGCTGTGATCTGCGCCTTGGAAGAAGGACAGGAGGATTTGGATCGATGATTCTTTTGATTGATAATTATGACAGCTTTTCCTATAATCTTTATCAGCTCATCGGCGCGATCAACCCGGATATTCGGGTCATCCGCAACGATGAAATGACCCTGCAGGAAATTGAAGCTCTGGCGCCTAGCCATATTATTTTATCGCCGGGGCCGGGTCATCCGGCAGATGCCGGAATATGCGTAGAGGCTGTCCGCTACTTTGCCGGCAAAATCCCGGTATTTGGCGTTTGCTTGGGTCATCAGGCTATCTGTGAAGCCTTTGGCGCCACGGTTTCTTATGCCAAGGAGCTGATGCATGGCAAGCAGTCCCAGGTGAAGCTGAATACCAGCTGTCCGATTTTTAAGGGCCTGCCTCAGGAGATCCCCGCCGCCCGGTATCATTCTCTGGCAGCGGTGGCGGATACCATGCCAGATTGCCTGGAGGTGATCGGCGAGACTGCGGATGGTGAGATCATGGCAGTCAAGCATAAAGATTATGAGGTTTATGGTTTGCAATTTCATCCAGAATCCATTATGACACCGGACGGAAAAGTTATTTTGCAGAATTTTTTAGGTTAGGTATAGGAGGAAACCATCATGATTAAAGAAGCCATTATGAAAATTGTAGATAAACAGGATTTGAGCTATGACGAAGCTTATCAGGTTATGAATGAAATTATGAGCGGTGAGACGACTCCCACTCAAAACGCGGCTTTTCTTGCTGCTCTTTCCACTAAAAGTGCAAAAGCGGAAACTTCAGAGGAAATTTCCGGCTGTGCGGCGGCTATGCGCTCTCATGCCCTTAAAGTAGAACACAATTTCGATGTATTGGAAATTGTGGGAACAGGCGGTGACGGCGCGCAATCCTTTAATATTTCCACAACTTCCGCTTTGGTGGCAGCGGCTGGCGGTGTAAAGGTTGCAAAGCACGGCAATCGTGCAGCCTCTTCTAAATGCGGTACAGCGGATTGCTTAGAAGCACTGGGCGTTAATTTGCAGCAGGAACCGAAAAAATGTGTGGAACTGCTGAACACGGTGGGTATGTGTTTCTTATTCGCGCAGAAGTACCATACCTCTATGAAATATGTCGGCGCCATTCGTAAGGAGCTGGGTATTCGTACGGTATTTAATATTTTAGGCCCTCTTACCAATCCGGCTTCTCCCAAGCATATGGTTTTGGGCGTTTATGATGAATATTTGGTGGAACCGCTGGCTCGGGTTTTGACCAGCCTCGGTGTGGAACGGGGAGTCGTGGTTTATGGCCAGGATAAGATGGATGAAATTTCCGCCAGCGCACCGACCACAGTTTGTGAATTTAATCAGGGGCAGTATCAAACTTATGTAATCAAACCGGAAGATTTTGGTCTGATCCGTTGCAAAAAGAGTGATTTGGTAGGCGGCATGCCGGAGGAAAACGCAAAAATCGTTCGCCAGGTTCTGGGCGGCCAGCCGGGTTCCAAGCGTCATGCGGTTCTGCTTAACGCCGGCGCTTGTCTGTATGTTGCAGGCAAAGCAGATACACTGGCTGATGGTGTCCGGATGGCAGGAGAGATTATTGACAGCGGCAAAGCGCTGGCAAAGCTGGAAGAATTTATTCAGGAGTCCAACCGATGATTTTAGAGGAATTAGCAGCCTATGCCCGGCAGCGGGTGGCGGCGGATGAACAGAACATATCCCGGGAAGAGATGAAGTCTAAGGCTCTGACGCTGCCTAGAGGGAATTTTGTCTTTGAAAAGGCGCTGGCGAAAAAGGAGATGTCCTTTATCTGTGAGGTAAAGAAAGCGTCTCCCTCCAAAGGAATCATTTCTCCGGATTTTCCTTACTTGGAAATCGCCCGGTCATACGAAGCGGCAGGAGCGGACTGCGTTTCCTGCCTGACAGAGCCGAAATGGTTTTTAGGTTCCGATGAGATTTTTTGGGAAATCCGGGCAAATATTTCCTTGCCTATGATTCGTAAGGATTTCACAGTAGATGCATACCAGATCTATCAGGCTAAGGTGATGGGAGCGGATGCCGTACTGCTCATTGTATCTTTGCTGAATACGGAAACCATTCGGCAATGGATCGGCATTTGCGATGAATTGGGTTTAACCGCGTTGGTAGAAACTCACGACGCAGAGGAGATTAGCCAGGCGCTGGAAGCCGGGGCCAGAGTAATCGGTGTAAATAACCGAAACCTGAAGGATTTCACAGTGGACTTTAAAAATTCTGCCCGTCTGCGGGAGAGGATCCCGAAAAATGTGCTTTTCGTGGCGGAAAGCGGCGTGAAGACTCCGGAAGATGTGGGACAGCTGTACCGCATTGGGGCGGATGCCGTCCTGGTGGGGGAGGCGCTGATGCGCAGCCCGGATAAAAAAGGAATGT
>CAZSBD010000206.1:0-2538 GCA_964605215.1 uncultured Oscillospiraceae bacterium
AAAGGTTCGCTCGGGCACAGCGGTAGGATTTTGTTACAGCTCCCTTTTGGTACCAGAAGTTCCTAGAGATGTTTATGATCGGAAGTGTGACTGGGTTTTGACAGGAGATGAGGTGATTGCCCTATGATGCGGCATAAAGACTCTTTGTTTGCCGGAATCAGCCTGTTTATATCCTTTTGCATTTTATCCGCCGGGAATTATTTAGAAAGTATTCTGCCCAATGCGGCGATGCTGATCTTAATTTTAGAAGCTGGCGCCATCATTTTGCCAACGGTTCTGCTCCGACATTTTCTTAAGCCGGATCATCTATTGGATTTTCGGCTGAAGCTGCCCAAAAAACCTAGGGGCAAAGTGAAATTTTGGATTTTCAGCGCCCTGGCCGTAGCATTTCTTGCCTTTTCTGCAAATTATGGCTGTCTGCTTTTGGCAGGTTATAATGCAATGGAAATTCCGGTTGGCCTGTTATCGGAAAATATTCCTCTGCAGTATAATATAGGTGAATTTTTTGTTCTGGTGTTTTTTTCAGCGGCAGCAGAGGAAATTTATTTTCGAGGGGCTCTGTTTTCCGCTTATGAAAAAACAGCAGGTTCCGGCATCTGCATTTTAGTTAGCGGCATTGTTTTTGCGCTGATGCATGCCTCGCTGGCAAATTTAGCAGGCCCCCTGCTTTCCGGTATTTTTTACGCTTGGCTTGCTTATGCCTTCCAATCCATCGTGCCGGCTTTTGCAGCCCACGCCATTCAAAATACAGTCTATTATATTCTATTGCAGCTATCGGATACTTACAGCGCTTTTGGAATCTGGAAGTATTTGCCTTCCCTTTCCGTACTTTTATTTTTGCTTTTTGCATGGCTTGCTTTCCGGCAGGCAGAAAAGCTATGGAAACAAAAAGCGTTTTTGCCACTGCAGAGAAATCCCAATATCCGTTTGGCAACTGTTTTTGAAATTGTCCTGACACCAGGTTTTATTGCCTTTCTGATCGGATATTTGGTAAAATGTATTTTGCGGATTCTTTAATCGTCATCACAGAAGCAGCAAATTACAAGCAGAACGATAAATAAAAGAAGCATATTATTTTTACTGTCCAAAAAATTTTTGAAACACATAGAACTTTACCTCACTTTCAGTTTATATTATGCAGAGAAAGTAGGAAAGTTCGGAAAACGAGGTGAGTATGAGCTATCAACCGAGACATCAGACGCCGGATCCCCATTCCCGGCCGCCCCGCAGAAGCGGCACAAGGCAAAGAACTGCAGAACAGAGAGTAACACGGCCCCAAAAGAAAAAAATTCAGCTTTCCTATCCTGCATTTATTGTATTGGTGTCTGTGATTCTGTCTGTGATTATTATTTTCACGGCCAATGATGTGTTCTCCCTGGTTTCTGAGGATAAAGATGTAACCATTACCTTGCCTCAGAATGCCACCGTGTCCCAGGTAGCCAAAATTTTGGATGATGAGGGCATTATCCATTACAGAAGCGTATTTAAGCTTTTTGTCAATCTGACAGTAAGAGATCCGGAATTCTTAATGGGTGAGCATGAGATGAATACCTCGATGGACTATCGTGCTATTCTGCGTCAGGTGCGCCAAACCAGTTCTTCCCGGAATATTTTGCAGCTGACATTTCCAGAGGGCTATACTGTAGAGCAGATCAAAACCATGCTGGTGCAGGCTGGCATTTGCAATGAGGAGGAACTGTCAGAGGCTTTGTCTGTCCATGATTTTGATTATGATTTCCTGCCAGATGATCTGGAAGAAGGAGAGAATCGCCTGGAAGGTTATTTGTTCCCGGATACCTATCAGTTCTATGAGGATTCGGATGCGGATACGGTAATTGAAAAATTTCTGGATAACTTCGATCAGAAGGTGACAGAAGATATGCGGGATCAGGCTAAGGATTCGGATTATTCCCTCCATGAGATTCTGACAGTAGCTTCCATGGTAGAAAAAGAAGCCAAGCTTTCCGCCGAGCAGGCTAAGATCGCCGGGGTTATCTATAACCGTCTGGACAGCAAGGATTATCCTTATTTGAATATTGATGCGACCATTTTGTATGTGGTAGGCCATAAGGACGCTTTGACTAAGGAAGATCTGAAGGTTGACAGTCCCTATAATACCTATACGGAAAAGGGCCTGCCGCCGGGACCAATCTGTAATCCGGGTCTGGATGCGATTTATGCAGCCCTCAATCCGGAAGACCATGATTACTACTTCTATGTAGCGTCCGGTGATGAAGACGGCAGCCATGTGTTCTCTAAGACTTTGGAAGAGCATAACGACGCGGTTGCAAAGGTAAATGGTGATTAAATGAAAAAGCCGGAAATTTTATCTCCTGCGGGAGATCTGGAAAAACTGAAATACGCGATCACCTATGGCGCGGACGCTGTTTATATGGCAGGCTCTGCCTTTGGCATGCGGGCGGCTGCCGGAAATTTTAACGAAGAGCAGCTGGCGGAAGGCATTGCTTTTGCTCATCAGCGGGGACGAAAAGTCCATATTACCGTCAACACAATGCCTCATGACTGGGAGCTTCCTAG
>CAZSBD010000207.1:0-2496 GCA_964605215.1 uncultured Oscillospiraceae bacterium
CCGATGAGGCTCTATCCTTCATCCTTTTTATTCAACTGTCCAATATGTATTGTACTCCTACAACCGGAATGAAGTGATTTGTAAAATATTATTTGAAAAACAGAAGATAACTATGTTATAATTTATTTGGTTATCTCTATGTCAAAGGGTAAAGCAATTTATCATAAAATTCTTGTCCCTAAAATAAGAAATTAGACCTTGAGAGGTAATCAACTTTCAGGGTCTTTTTTTACGCATAGAGTGCAAAAATCCTTAAAAACAAGATAAAAATTCAATTTTATTTTGATTTACATTTAACACATTAACACTTTAGAGGGACAAATTTTTATGCTAAGTCATTTTTGCCACGACAGCTTTATAAGGTGTAAATAAAAGGCAGGCACATCCTACATTTCGGATGTGCCTGCTTTCCTTAATTAATCATATTTTTAAAAAAAGAACTGATTTTCCATCGGTCTGGTATAATTCTGCTCTAGCATCGCCACATGGGATAGGAAACGCTCATCATCAAAATATTTGGCGCCGTTGGGACATGTATGGATACAGTGCTGGCACTTAATGCAGATGCCGGGCACTTCCGTTGGGTTTTCCAGAGAGATGGAGCCCATGGGACAGCCTTGGGCACATATGCCGCAGTGGTTGCATTTTTCCGGATTGGTTTTGGGTTTGGCCTTTAAAAATACCGCAGGCTGACCATCAATACCCAAGGGGCGATAGTAGGGGCCGACAGGATTGTCTCCGGGAACAGAGATTGGCGCAGGGGGACAGGCCAAAGCGGCAATCTTATCAGCTATCTTGCCTGCAAAATCCTTTAGAGCCTGGATATCTTCCGGATTAGGACGGCCAGTAGCCAAAGCTGCAGAAAAAGCATGCTGACATGGTAGAGCGGCACCAGCAATGGTATGGAAGCCGTGGGCTTCCAGTTCCAGCCGCAGTTCCATTAGACCGTTATCAAAGGAGCGGTTGCCAAAGGTCACCATAGGTACAGCCAAAGCACCGTTTCCGGTCAGCTGAGTCTGGAAATAAGGAAGCATTTTGTTGGGTACACGGCCGGCATAAACCGGGCTGCCTACAATGACCAAAGCCTTATCATGAAATTCCTGGGTCTGAACTCGAACAGCCGGTAAGGTGTAATCAATGGTATGGACAGGAATACCCAACAGTTCCGCCAGCGTTTGCGCAACGTTTTCTACTGCCTTGCATGTGTTGCCGGTAGCGCTGTAATAGAGAGCGAAAATCTCTTTGACTTCCATTATGAATTACCTCCTGAAAATGAAGATGCTAATACATAAAAGCGTGGTCGCTGTTTTTTTTCATTATATCAGAAAAAAAGGAAAAGCGATATCGGCATGTTGTATAGAATGAAAGAAGCGGTCTAGAGGCTTTTGCCAGTCCCTCTGTCCTGTATGGCGGTAATGGCGGCCAGGGTATCTCCCAGATGGGTAAGGGCAGCAGCCAAAATCGGCAGATTCTCTTTAGACGTAGCTTGAGCAATGGAGGAAGCCGTCAGACTGATGCTGATGGGAACGGGAAATTCTTGCATAAGTTTCACCTTATGTCAGAATAGCTTGGAGGAAACAGGAGGTGATAAGGAAAAATATAAATCAACATGCTTTAAAAAAGAGCTTGACAAAATTATGGAAAAAGAATAAACTTTAATGAGTTACAGTAAAAAAGCAACAGAATTTATAGATTTTACAATATTCAGAAAGAAGGCAAGAAAATGGAGCAAAAAGGAAATTTGCTGGCGGTTCGAAAAGATATAAGAGTGGTAGATGCTACACTGCGGGATGGCGGTCTGGTCAATGATTTTTATTTTACAGATGATTTTGTCAAAGCGCTGTATCAGATGAATATCGCCGCTGGTGTGGATTATATGGAGTTTGGATACAAAGCGTCCCGGGAATTGTTTGATCCGGAGGCTTTTGGCAAGTGGAAGTTCTGTCGGGATGATGATATCCGGGAAATCGTTGGGGAAAATAATACCGATCTGAAAATCGCAGTTATGGCGGATGTAGGCCGCTGCGATTATGAAAAGGATATTCTCCCCAAAAATGAAAGTCCCATTGACCTGGTTCGTGTGGCAACTTATATTAACACCATCCCAGAAGCCATTCAAATGATTGAGGATGCAGCCCAAAAGGGATATGAGACTACCTGCAATCTGATGGCGGTTTCCAAATGTCAGGAGCGGGATGTGCAGTATGCCTTGGAAATGATTTGCCAGAGTCCGGTCAAGGTTGTTTATATAGTGGACAGTTACGGCTCGCTGTATCCGGAGGAAATGCGCCGTCTTGCACATATGTATCTGGAGGTTGCTGAGAAATACGGTAAGCTGGTAGGTATTCATGCCCACAATAATCAACAGTGCGCTTTCGCCAATACGATTGAGTCCATGTCTGTAGGCGTTAGCTATTTGGACGCCACAGCCAATGGAATGGGCCGCGGTGCAGGCAACTGCGCTATGGAAGGTTTATTGGGTTTCCTGACCAATCC
>CAZSBD010000208.1:0-2463 GCA_964605215.1 uncultured Oscillospiraceae bacterium
CCTATGCTGGCAACCGGCGGTTCTGCTTCCGCAGCCATTCAGTTCCTCAAAAACTACGGCGTTACCAACATCAAGCTGATGTGCATCATCGGCGCGCCGGAAGGTGTTCGGGCAGTACAGAAGGATCATCCGGATGTAGATATTTTCCTGGCTAATTTGGATGAGAAGCTCAACGAGCAAGGCTATATCGTGCCTGGCTTGGGCGATGCTGGTGACCGAATCTTCGGCACCAAGTAAAGGTAATTTGAGTGCTTTCTGAACGGCAAAAAGGGACGAATCGGATTCGTCCCTTTTCTCTTCTATCTATCCATGCAGATATCCCGATCCTTTGGTCACATAGCCCTAGCTCGTATGGATTGCACCCTAAACCTTGCAAGACATGGAAACCTTAAAAATTTTCAATCTGAACCCGGAGGCTCTATGGATCTCTTTCCGTATTCCGACACCAACAAACGCTACCATACCTATGCTTATTTTTTAAAGCAGCGCTACGGCGGCCGAGTGGCTAAAATCACATTGGACGGCGGCTTTACCTGCCCCAATATCGATGGCACCCTGGACACCGGCGGCTGCACCTTCTGCTCCGCCCGAGGCAGCGGCGAATTTGCCGGGAATCGAACCAGCTCTATTGGGCAGCAATTTGCACAGGTTGTGGAAAAGTTATCGGAAAAATGGAACACGCCCCGCTATATTGCTTATTTTCAGCCCTTTACCAATACATACGGCCCAGTGGCGCAGCTGCGGGCTGTTTATGAAGAAGCGCTGTCCTTGCCTGGAGTGGTTGGCCTTGCTATTGCGACCCGGCCGGACTGCCTCCCTCCGGCGGTTTTAGATCTGCTGGAAGAGCTGGCGCAAAAAACAGATCTAACGGTAGAGCTGGGACTGCAAACCATTTGGGAGCAAACCAGCCGGCGTATCCACCGCCACCACAGCTATAAGGATTTCCTCCAAGGCTTCCAAGCCCTAACCAAGCGAGGCATCCCGGTCTGCGTCCATCTTATCAATGGCCTGCCTGGGGAAACCTCTGTCCAAATGGTGGAATCCGCCCGGCAGGTGGGTTCTCTGCGGCCCCAATTTGTCAAGCTCCATCTTCTCCATGTCCTGAAAAATACCCAGCTGGCTGAGGAATACGCTGCTGGAGCCTTTCCCCTCCTGACCCGAGAAGCTTATGTTTCCATTGTCTGCGATCAATTGGAAGTGCTGCCTCCGGAAACGGTGATCCAGCGGCTTACAGGAGACGGAAAAGCCTCTGATCTGATTGGCCCTATATGGAGCATTGCCAAAATGCAGGTAATGAACGAAATTGATAAAGAGCTTGTCCGGCGGAACAGCTGGCAGGGAAAAAAGTACAAGTAAAAAAGACTGCTGAAAACTATAGTTTTCAACAGTCTTTTTGCTTTAATACTTTTTCTCATATTCCGAATAAACCGGTTTTCCGCTGCTTAAAGATTTGGGCACATCCAGAATCCGCTGATTGGAACTGCCGCGGAAGCGGAGCAGAATATCCCGATGATTTTCCTCATACCGGCCATCCACCAGTAGATCACACTGGCTGAGCAAAGCCTTTACGTAAGGATCCTCCAAACAAATCAGCTCTTCCCAGGTATAGCCGGAATAGACCATCAAATGCTTACCCATTTTTTTCAGCTCCACTGCCAGCTCATACAGCGCCTGAGCCTGACAAAAAGGCTCGCCGCCGGAAAAGGTGATCCCCCGCACAAAGGGCTTCTTTTCCACCTCGGCCAAAATATCTTCGCTCCGAACCTGCCTTCCCCCGGAAAAATCATGGGTTTGAGGATTGTGGCAGCCTGGGCATTGATGGGGGCAGCCCTGGACAAATATCACATAACGAATACCGGGGCCATCTACAATAGATTCTGTGATGATCCCGGAAATATTCAGCATCTTCATTTAGCAGCGGGAACAGGAGCCGGGAACATGGCTTACGTCATGCTTAACTCTGTCATGCTCTTCCGCTCTCTTGGCATCATTAAAACGATCCAGGGTACCCACCAGATAGCCGGTAATGCGGCGAATCCGTTCAAAGCCTACGCCTTCGCCTACCATGGTTACTTCATCCTGTGCTGTAATCTTTGTGTTTGCGCTCATTTTCATTTCCTCCTGTTCGTAGTGCTTCCTTTTTTGCTTCTTTTTTAATCTATGGAATTCGGCTGCCGGTCTTTCTCCTCAGCGGGATCGCCGTGATAGCCCAAGGTATCGCTGTTCTGGTTTCGGTACAAACCCATTCTCTTTAGCTCGGCCACGCTGATACCCTCTCCCTCATGCCGTCCGCAGCGGGGGCAGACATCGCCGATAATACCGGTGTAGCCGCAGACCGGATCCCGGTCTACCGGATGGTTGATGGAGCCGTAGCCGATGCCGCAGTCTTTCATATAGCGGACAACCTGTTCAAAGGCTTCCAGATTCTGCGTGGGATCGCCGTCCAGCTCAATGTAGCTGATG
>CAZSBD010000209.1:0-2439 GCA_964605215.1 uncultured Oscillospiraceae bacterium
GTTTTGCTGGTCGGCTATGGCGGCGCTGCTGCTGTTATGGGGCTACACTGCGTAATGGAGGGTGCCCGGCTGATGATCACCGGCCGCAATCTGGAAAAGGCAGAGACTCTGCGCCATCAGTTCAAAGAAAATATACCGTCTGCCTGGGTGGATGTCTGCGCTTTAGAGCATATTCCCAAAAGTACCCAAATCATTGTCAATGGCACACCAGTGGGCATGTATCCCAAGGAAACCAGCTGTCCGATTCCCAAGATTCCCAAGAATACCCGGTATATCTTTGACGCCATTTACAATCCTCCGCTGACTAAGCTTTTGAAACTGGGCAAGCGGCAGAATGTTACCATCCGGGACGGTTTATATATGCTGGTGATGCAGGCTGCCAAGGCTCAGGAAATCTGGACGGGCTGCAAACTGGAAGAAAACACCTGCCAGTCTGTTTTGCGCCGGCTATATGGCAAAATGGCTATGAAACGGCTCCATGACGTCTATGACAAGGAAAACCTGGTTCTGTGCGGCTATATGGGCAGCGGTAAAACCACAGTCGGTAAAAAAATAGCCAAGCTGACCGGCCGTACCTTCTATGACGCAGATCAGTATCTGGAAACCAAGGAGGGCCGAAAGATCAGCGATATCTTTGCCCAGGACGGCGAGGAGGCCTTTCGCAAACTGGAAACGCAATATATTCAGGAGCTGGCTGAAAAAGATCATGCTGTCATCGCTTTGGGCGGAGGCGCTGTGCTGCGGCCGGAAAATGTAAAAGCAGCCAAAACCACTGGTCTGCTGGTATATTTAAATACCCCTCTCCCCCGTATTCTGAAAAATCTTTCCTATGATCAAAGCCGTCCTTTAATTGCCGGAGATAACCGGGAAGAAAAAATCAAACGGATCTATCGGGAGCGTAAGCCTATTTACCGAAAAGTCGCAGATATTTCTGTTTCTTCCAGCCGAATCAACGAAACCATTCAACAGATTTTCAAAAAAATTTAAAAGATAAGAGAAGAGATGTGCAATCATCTCTTCTTTTTGTTTGAATTTCCGATTGATTCTCCTTGCAAAATTTGTTATGCTAGTTAGCAGTTCCCACTCACCCCTATCAAGGAGGATAGCTTATGCAAATATCAAAAAAGATGAAAGCCGGTATGGCTACTATACTTATGACCGCTATGCTGACAACTTTTGCCAGTGCTTCGTCACTATGGAGTACCTACTCGGTTTCCCGGCAGATCGGCGAAGGCACCATATATACCAATGTGTCTGCCCAAAACAGCAACGGGCTACAAAAGGTCAATTACATAGAATACACGCCTAATTCTACTGTAACCCCTATGATCGCTTATGGCTCCAATCTATATGGAAAATCTACCATTTCCACGATTCAAAAATATTTGGAGCAAAAAGGCATGGATGTCATTGGTGGTATTAACGCCGACTTTTTCGACCTGAACAGCGGCATACCTATTGGTATTGTGATCAATGAAGGAAAACTAATCACCTCTAGCCTGTCTCAATACGCAGTGGGTTTTATGGAGGACGGCAGCGCTATCATCGGCAAACCCTCTATCAATATGGCCATCCAAGGGCCGGACGGCAAGTTTTTTACCATTGATTATTACAATAAGACACGAAACAACGTAGGCCTTTTCCTTCTGGATTCCAACTTTGCCAGCGAAACCAAGGTTTCTACCAGCGGTACCGATATTATTCTGGAACGGGTAGATGATACACCGGTAACTGTTGGCGGACGAATTGAACTGAAAGTCGTAGAAACCCGGCGCACCAGTTCATCCAAAAAAATCGAAGCCAATCAGATGGTGCTGACTATTTCCGATCAAGGCCCCACAGCCCGTTTCCCTTCCTATAATCCAGGAGATACCGTTCATATTTCCATCACCCCGCCGGATGCCCGCTGGGCACAGGTCGTCTATGCTGTAGGAGGTAAAAACTTGGTTTCCAATGGTGCAGTCTCCACCTCCGGTATTGACGGTGGCTCCTCCGAAGCACCTCGAACCGCTGTCGGTATCAAGGAAAACGGCAATCTGATTTTTTATGAGATTGACGGACGACAGTCTTCCTACAGCGTTGGCCTGACAGCGGCTCAACTTGCTGAGGAAATGAAGAGCCTGGGCTGCACAGATGTCCTTTGTCTGGACGGCGGCGGTTCCTCTGCTATGATTGTACAGGAGCCTGGTGACAGCGAAGCCAAAGTAATAAATTCTCCTTCAGACGGCTCCCTGCGGGCATGTGCCAACTACATTATGTTAGTGAACAAGGCAGCTTCGGATTCTGTCCCCTCTATTTTAAATATCTATCCCACCTATCAATATATCCTACCCGGTGCCAGCACCGCCCTAAGTGCCAAAGCCACGGACAGCGGCTACCATGCTGTATCCCTGCCGGCAGATACTTATTATTATGCAGAAGACGGTATGGGCACCGTCA
>CAZSBD010000210.1:0-2421 GCA_964605215.1 uncultured Oscillospiraceae bacterium
TGAGACCTCCATTCTGCCTTATGAGGATTGCTGCACCGTCTTCACGCCTAAGCATCCCAACATCCGTCCCAAGCTGTATAAGGTAAAACAGGCAGAAGCAGTATTTGCGGATCTGGAAGCGCTGGTAGACGAGGCTTGCGCCAACGTGGAAACTGTAGTCCTGTAGGAGGGAAAGTATATGAAAGCAGAACTGATTGCCGTAGGCACAGAAATTTTACTGGGGGATATTGTCAACACCGATGCCCAGGTTATTTCCCAGGGGCTGTCTCAGCTGGGCATTGATGTGTATTACCAGACTGTGGTAGGGGATAATCCGGAGCGGCTGGCGGCGGCTCTGGAGATCGCCAAGAGCCGGGCGGATATTATCATTACCACCGGCGGCCTGGGACCTACCTTGGATGATTTGACCAAGGAAACGCTGGCCCGGGTATTCCATCAGGAGCTTGTGCTGCATCAGCCTTCTATGGATAAACTTACCGCGTTTTTCACCAAGTTGGGTCGGGAGATGACAGAAAACAACAAAAAACAGGCATACCTGCCTAAGGGCTGTACAGTGCTGGAAAATGAAAAGGGTACGGCTCCGGGCTGTGCTTTTGAAGCGGATGGCAAGCATGTGTTGATGCTTCCCGGCCCGCCTCGGGAATGCAGCCCCATGTTCCGAAATCAGGCGATGCCCTATCTGTATCCTCTGGCAGGGGGCTGCATTGTGTCTCGAATCGTTCGGGTATTTGGACTGGGAGAATCCAATATGGAGGCTATTTTGCATGATCAGATGGCCGCTATGCAAAATCCCACCATTGCCCCCTATGCGGGAACAGGGGAATGCTATGTGCGTGTTACGGCCAAGGCGCAAACTCTGGAACAGGCGGAGGCCATGCTGGCGCCTGTGGTTGAGGACGTATGCCGCCAGCTGGGGGATTATGTTTACGGCGTGGATGTGGATTCTCTGGAGCAGGTGGTAGCGGACGGCCTGAAAAAGAAGGGTCTGACCTTGGCTGTGGCGGAAAGCTGCACTGGCGGCCTGCTGTCCAAGCGGCTGACTGATCTGCCCGGCGTGTCCCAATGCTATCTGGGCGGTGTGTGCTCTTACAGCAATTCTGTCAAGGAAAAGATTCTGGGCGTATCCCATCAGGATCTGGAGACGGTAGGAGCGGTTTCCGAGACAGTAGCCCGGCAGATGGCGGAAGGCGTGATCCGCGCTCTGGGTTCGGATATTGGTGTAGGTATCACCGGCGTTGCCGGCCCCGGCGGCGGCAGCGAGGAAAAGCCAGTGGGCCTTGTGTATATTGCTGTCAGCAACGGCAAAGAAACCTATGTGCGCCGGACGGTCAACGATCTGGGCCGGGATCGGATTCGGATGTTTGCCGCATCCACCGCACTTTCCATGATTTATAAATTTTTTCTAGGGCGTTCATAAAACTTAACGATTTGAAAAATATGCGCATTTTTGTCGGAATGCGCGTATTTTTTTGTGGAAAATTAATAGATAACGCCGGATAGATTAGTCAGTGTCTTGGTTGTAATTATGTAAAAAATCCTGTATAATATTTATACAATGTAAACATATCCTTGGCTGTCCCGGCCTGCCGGCGGCAGACGCTGGAGGATGACGTTTTAAATTCGGGATATACAATGAATAAGGAGAGTAAAAAATGGAGACCAGAAAACAAGACAAACAGGACACCTACGGTTATCATTCCTATTTATTTCATGAGGGCAATGATACCAGTGCCTATCGGGTTTTCGGCGCACATTTTGAAAAGAAAAACCGAAAAGAGGGTGTACGGTTTCGGGTATACGCCCCGGCAGCGGCCAGTGTCTCTGTGATCGGAGAGTTCAACGGGTGGGACCGAACCTGTCATCCTATGGAGCAGCTGGAGGATGGTACCTGGGAACTTTTCATTGAAGGCATCAAGCAGTACCATGCCTACAAATATAGCGTAGAGCATGAAAACGGTAATATCATCGACAAGGCGGATCCCTACGCCTTTCATGCGGAAACCCGGCCGGCCAACGCCTCTAAGGTATATGACCTGTCCGGCTATAAATGGGGAGACCGAAACTGGATGACCCGCCGCAAAAAATATCTATCCTATGAAAGACCAATCAATATTTACGAGCTGCATTTCGGTTCCTGGCGGATGCATGAGGACGGCAGCTATTATTCCTATCAGCAGATGGCGGAAAGCCTGATTCCTTATGTTAAGGAGATGGGCTACACGCATATCGAAGTGATGCCGCTGACGGAATATCCTTACGACGGTTCCTGGGGCTATCAGGTTACCGGTTATTTTGCCGCAACCTCCCGCTACGGCACCCCCAAGGATCTGATGTATTTCATCGACCAGTGCCATCAGGCGGGGATTGGCGTGATCCTGGACTGGGTACCCGCCCACTTCCCCAAGGACGGCCATGGCCTGG
>CAZSBD010000211.1:0-2367 GCA_964605215.1 uncultured Oscillospiraceae bacterium
CCTTGATAATGCTGCCGCTCCTGCCCTATTTTAAATAAAATCAGCCCTGCTCCACATACCATTTTGCCTGCGCCCTGTACATCCCGGCAAAAATACCGTTGCGCTTTAATAATTCGTCAAGACTGCCATCCTCCACAATTCTTCCCCGGTCAAATACAAGAATGCGATCCACCACACTCGTAATACCAAGCCGGTGCGACACCAAAATCGTTGTTTTATCCCCGGTGAGGGAAGCAAAATTCTGATATATATTCGCCTCTGAAATCGGATCAAGCGCCGATGTCGGCTCATCGAGAATATAAAGGGTAGCATTTCTTCTCTGCAAAGCCCTCGTAATGGCCAGTTTCTGCCATTGGCCTCCGGATAAATTCAGACCATTTTCAGAAAAGAGTCCGATCATATCGTCCAACGATCCATTTTCTCCAAGCACTTCATCCGCCCCTGTTTTTTTCATCAACTCGCGCAATTCATTATCATTTTCGTTGGAACCATCCAGATCCGACACTATGATATTATTGCGTACGGTGTCCTGATATTGACAAAAATTCTGGAATACAACAGATGTGGAATTTCTGATTTTTTCCAGATGCTCACATACATTTTCTCCGTTTATCCTGACTGCCCCGCTCTCAGGTGGATAAAGCCCGCAAAGCAAATTGACAAAGGTTGACTTACCGCTTCCATTGGCGCCTACCACCGCTATTTTCTCTCCGGCCCTGATATGCACATTCAAACCATTCAATGCTTTTTTATCGCTGTTTGGATAAGAAAAAGAAACATTTTCCAGAGAAATTTCCGTTTTCTCATAAATACCGCTCTCTTCCCCTGTCTCTTCCCTTGCCGTCTCCAACAGTTGGAAGAAATCTTCCATATATTTCATATCAGCAAAAATGCTCACTGACTGGATCATAAACTCCGTGGTTACAGCCTGCAGCTGTTTAGCGGCAGATAGAACCAGCATGAAGCTGCCCAGCCCCAATGCAGGATTGAGGTAAATCGCACGGGCTGCCAGAAGCACCACACCCAAATATACGCCGTTTCGGAGCAGATCGGCTGCGCCGTTATACAAAAGGTGCTTGCGGGTAATCCTTTTTTTCTTCTCCATCCAATCCGCACCAAGCCGTTTCCATTTTTCTTTCAGATAAGGATACAGCCCCAAAAACCGGATTTCCTTCATCGGTTCATTGCTGCGGCATGCATCCGAATAGCTCAGTACAAGCATACCTTCCTTCATGAACTTTGTCCGATGACGGTACGTTTCATCCCTTTGCAGCATGGATAAAATAACAGCCGGAATGCAGGTGACGATCAAAACCAGAACAATCCACTCATTGACCCTGTATAAAATGACTGAAACACCGACAAACGACAGGATATTTGCAATCCACTTAAAAATCATGGAAATGCTTCCTGCTGTTTTCTCCGCCGCGTATGTATTTACAAAATCCACCTTCTGCCGAAAATCACCGAAATTTTCAATATATTTATAGGGAACCGAAGAAAGCAGCCTGATCATCTGCTCTTTCATATACCGTTTGATCTGCTCTGCATCTTTTCCCGCGTAGTATCTCTGCGCAAAATCCATTAACTCCTGCAGCATATATAAAAAACCAAGAACCGCAAATGACCAGATGACCTTTTCAAAGGTATCCTTATTTTGGTATAGCTGCTGCACGCCATTTGTAAAAGTTTCTAATTGCAGGGAGATCAGGGTCGGCAGAAAAGCCGTTCCCAGTCCCACTATGCTGACAATCAGGGAAATGGGTGTCTTGATTTTTATGCTTAACACCAGTGAATCGAGAAAATATTTCATTCGCTTCATCTCATATCCCCCTTCCTGCATCCTGACTGCTCTGAGCAGGTGCTGCACTATTCGTCAGATCGTACCATTGCGCCTGCGAATGAAACAGTTCGGCATACAATCCGTTTTTGCGCATCAGCTCTTCATGGGTGCCTGTCTCCGCAATCCGGCCCTTGTCCATGAGAATAATGCGGTCAGCAAGTCTGGCAAACCCTACCCGGTGACTGACCAGAATCGCTGTACGTCCATCCACCTTTTCCTTAATATTCATAAACTGTTCCAGCTCCGCTATCGGGTCCAGCGCAGAAGCGGGTTCGTCAAAAATTAGAATATCCTTATCACTCATATGTGTTCGAGAAATCGCAAGCTTCTGGCTTTCACCACCCGAAAAATTGGCGCCGGACTTTTCGATCCAGTTATGTACAAAGGTCTCTTTCCCCTTGGGCAGCCGATCCACCAGCTGATCCGCTCCGCCCTTTCTCAGCGCAGCATCAATCTTCTCCTCATTATCTAATAGGCTCTCGGAATCTTTAAGCCTTTATTTATGCGGCTTCTGAGAACCCTTT
>CAZSBD010000212.1:0-2341 GCA_964605215.1 uncultured Oscillospiraceae bacterium
GTGTTTCATAAGTCTGTCAGCATACTTGCTCATTTTAAAGAAGTATGCTTCTTCCTCGGCATCTACACATTCTCGGCCGCAGTCCGGGCATTTGCCGTCCTTAAGCTGGCTTTCTGTCCAGAAGGATTCACATGGCGTGCAGTATTTACCCTTATAGGAACCTTTGTAAATATCCCCCTGGTCGTATAGCTTCTTAAAGATTCTCTGCACCTTTTCCACATGCATCGGGTCTGTGGTGCGAACAAATCGATCATAGGTGGTGTTCATCAGATCCCAAATGGTACGAATTTCTCCAGCCACCTTATCCACATGCTGCTGCGGTGTGATGCCGGCAGCCTCTGCCTTCTGCTGAATCTTCTGGCCATGTTCATCCGTACCGGTCTGGAAATAAACCTCATAGCCGGTCATTCTCTTGTAACGGGCAATGGCATCCGCCAGAACTACCTCATAGGTGTTGCCAATATGAGGCTTGGCAGATGTGTAAGCGATCGCCGTTGATATATAATATGGTTTTTTCTCCATTGTTTGTTCCTCCTGCAAAATACTTGATTTAATCATATACCAAAACCGGGATTTTCGCAAGAACCACAGCTTATATTTCCCTCTTTCCCAATGAAAATCCCAGAAAACCGAAAAAAGCTGCCGGACTAAGCCGGCAGCTGTGCAAATGCGTTTTTATTCCGAATCCTGTTGCTCCTGTTGGCCTTGTTCTTCCTGCCATTTTATATATGCCTGCTGCTGTTCCGGCGTCATCGCCGTGGGATCGCCGCTGCGCACCCGCAGCTCGTTGGTCAGGCAGATAAAGGCCATATTCTGATAAGCGCCAATCAGCATGCAATAGATCAGCACCACAATCGCTGCCACAGCAAACAGAATTATCATAGCGACTGTCAAAGTGGCAGATGAGGCCAAGGTCAAGCCTGCCAGCACGCCCAGGCCGATGAGTACCGCCACCGGAGCGATATACCAGCCAATAAAGCTGAGCAGGAATACCATCAGTTCAAACAAATGGCCGTTATATAAAACCCGCGCCGCAAAAAACAGTTCTCTGGCCCGCCGCTCCTCATAATCCAGGCTGATTAAATAAGACGCTTCATAGGACTGGAGCTTTGCCATATAAAAAAGCAGCATAAAAAAGGATAAAATCACGCCGCCGATCACCCATACAAGGCCGCCGGCCGCGCTTCCCCGGGCTGCTATCAAAAAGGGCGCGATGCAGACCGCTGTAACTGGAATGCTCCAAAAAATAGAATACACCGTCACCAGTACCGCCAGCTTGACGCTGAGCCAGTACCGGCTCCCGCTTTGAAAGCGGGAAAAGATCAAGTTAACCGAAGGTTCTCCTTCCCGGCGCAGCAGGACGGTAAACAAATGATATAAACCGATGCTCAAGGGCATCAAAGCAAAAATGGTCAACAGATCTATCAGCAGCGTAATCATCGGATTGGATGAACTGGTCGCTGTCACCAGCGTACTCTCCTGCATAGAGCCGTAAGCAGCAATGGCATCCTGCACAGACTGCCACTGCGCCAAAGCGGTCACCAACAAGGATGGCAGGGTAGCGGCTAAAGTGGCCAGAAAGATCTTGCCCTTGTGCTCCCGCATAGCAGCAAAAGCCTTGGCTTTGGCCTCCCGGCGCACCTGCCTGCGGTCATATGACGGATTTCTCTGTCCTGTTGTATCATAAAAATCCATATTGTTCCTCACAATCTTGTTTGTTAAGCTTCCGGATCCGCCGTGGTTCCGGTCTGCACTCCAGATGCGGTATTAGTTGAACCGGCATTATCCGAACCGGTATTGCTTGAACCAGCATTGCCCGAATCGGTATTGCTGCCGGTCTGTGTCTGAGAGCTGCTTGCCGGTTGCTCTGTTGTTGCTGGCTGTGCAGTCTTGGGTGCCTCCGGTCCCTGATAGACAATCCGATCCTTCGCGGAATACTTGCTGTGATTGACCACAGATTTTTCCGATTTGCCGTTTTCCGTCACCGTTTTATAAACAGTCACATTATAGCCGGTATAACCGCCTTCTGTCCGGGTCTTCCCTGGTGCCAGGCTGTTATCTATCTTCGTGACTGTTTTCATAGGCGTTGTGGAGTTAACCACATAGGAAAGCTCTATGGTCTTATCTGTCACCTTGGTACCCTTCAAGGTCACAGTGACAGAGCTTCCGGACTGAGACGCCAGAATTTTAACTGGATACTCTGTATCATTGACAAATTTAAAATCCTGCGAACCGTAAACCACCGTAGCATCCTGTCCCATCGGGGTATAGGAAACCACAAAGGTATGGTTACGCCGCTCTGTTACCTTTAAATCTGCCCGCAGCACACTCATATATAAAG
>CAZSBD010000213.1:0-2317 GCA_964605215.1 uncultured Oscillospiraceae bacterium
ATATAATATCATAATCTTGCTTTAAATCAGCTGTCAAGTGATCGGCAGTAATTACAACCTGAGCATGATCCACCTTATTGATTTCAGAAGCTGGTCCGGAAATCGTCAAAGTAGAATCGGAGAGTTCCGGCTCCTGATACTGATAATCGCTTCCGGAGTCTCCTTTTACAGCAGCTTGAATCTTGACAGATTTGCTAATCATTTTATCCACCGTAATGGGAATGGTATCCGGCGATTTGCTTTCTACTGTCAGTAAAGAATTAGGAAGCTGAACGGTGTAAGGAACTTCATAAGTACCTGGTTCGGTTAAATTGGTAATATCCGCTACTACTTTTACTTCCGATGTTTTCATAGAAATCAGTTGATTTCGGGTACCAGAAATTTTGATGCTAACAGAAGTATCTTCCCCGGCAATGACAGAAAGGCTGTACGCATTCAAAATTTCTTCCTGTCCCTGAAGCTGGACAGAAAAGCCATTATAAGACATAGTCTGCACCGGATTTATGGAGTTCATGACATAAATCCATAAAATAATTGCCGCAAAAACAGAAAGCACTTTGGTAATAACATCATATTTTTTCAAAGTCTCTCTCACTTGTGAATCCCCTTCCATCTGGGTTTGGATAATGTCCGCTTTTTGGAGGACTGATTTTCCGAATCCTCTGCACCCAGCAGCTCATTCCGCAATAAACGCTCCAGCATATCTGGAGACAGATTCCGCTTTAGGATTCCGCCGATGGCAACAGAAATCGCACCAGTCTCTTCACTGACAATTACGACAACGCTATCCGCCACTTCGCTCATACCGACGCCTGCACGATGACGCGTTCCCAGATCCTTGGATAAAGTTCGTTTGGCAGAAAGCGGCAAAACACAGCCAGCAGAGTAAACTCGGCCGCTACGAACAATCATAGCTCCGTCATGGAGAGGCGCTTTCGGATAAAAAATATTCTTAATTAATTCTGCTGAAACCTCTGCGCCAATGATCGTGCCGCTGCGGATAATATCGTCTAATTTATCCATCCGTTCAAAAACAATCAGCGCACCGGTTTTAGTCCAGGACATGGAGGTGCAGGACTCTACAGTCTGTAAAATTGCCCGCTCTGTCACGCTAGGCGTATCATTCATATTCAAAAAACTGGTAAGCTTGCTTTTACCCACTTGTTCCAGCCCCCGTCGGATTTCCGGCTGAAAAATAATAATAACGGCAAGAATACCATTTTTCATTACATAATTTAAAATGTAATTGACAACATGCAGATCCAACCAGTCAGATACTTGCATAATGACCATCAGCAAGATAAAGCCTTTGATCAATTTCCCGGCCGATGTGTTCCTTACAAATTTGAACAGCCGGTAAATTACGTATGCTACGATTACAATATCAATTACATCTGTAATCGTAGCAGCACGTATGATCTGCATTACATAATTTAACGCTTCCATTACTTCACCAATCCCTAAAATTATGATTTCATTTTAACACAAACTTTTTGGCTTGTGAATAGAGAACACAGATTTATATGTGATTCTTCACAATAAAATCATAGATGTTAAGAAACTGTTCACATTCCTCTCTCGTATTAAAAATGCCCGGACTCAGCCGTATCGTTCCGGTCTGAAATGTTCCGATAGTTTGATGGGCCAGAGGCGCACAATGTAGCCCGGCACGTATACAAACATTGTGATCAGACAGAATATCTGCTAATATTTCGCAAGGGATACTTGTGTGGCAAATGGACAAAACCCCGGTTCGATCTTCTTCCTTTTCCGGCCAAAAGATTTTGGTATCCATTCGTTTTCCCAGTTCTGCCGCTAAATAATCCGAAAGTCCCTTTTCATGCTGCCAAATTTCTTCTGCTTTTTTATTTAAAATCCAGTCCAGTCCCGCAGAAAGACCAGCAATTCCATGATAATTTATCGTACCGCATTCCAGGCGATCCGGCAAAAAATCCGGCTGCTCCCGGCTGGAAGATAGACTTCCGGTTCCCCCTTCCATCCAAGTGCCGTAAGGTTCTTCCTCTAAAAACAGCAAAATACCTGTGCCTTGCGGGCCAAGCAACCCTTTGTGTCCTGGCATACAAACAGCTGCGATATTCGGAAATTCCGAAAGATTCATTTCCAATATACCAGCAGATTGGGAAGCATCTAAAATTATTTTCACACCAAATTGCACCGCAATCTCATGCAGCTGCTTTATCGGCAGGATATATCCAAAAACATTGGAGACATGCGTCAAAACAAAAACCTCTGTACTGTTTTTCGCTGCTTTTTCTGCAGCGTCCAGCAGGCTCTGCCGGTGAAAGGGAAGGCATCG
>CAZSBD010000214.1:0-2313 GCA_964605215.1 uncultured Oscillospiraceae bacterium
GTGGCAGATGAGTTGGAGGGTATGCTTATTGTCGAGCTGACGGATATTCCCAGCCGTATTGATGCCTTTCTCAATGTCATCAGTAATTTTAATGTTATCGAAACCAGCCGAACCGGTGTGACCGCTGTCAGCCGGGGCAAGGTAGAGGAGTAGAGAGGACGTATGAGCCAATGCATACAAGAAGGAACTCAGGTTTATCCCTGTACCTGTACGGTAACGACATGTGTCCGGCACGGAAAGTGCTGTCAGTGCGTGGCGTATCATCGGAATAAAGGAGCCATTCCCGGCTGTTTTTTCACCCAGGAGGGGGAAGCTTTGTGGGATCGGCGGCTGGAGACCTTCTTTCAAGATCGTAATAAAAAATCATTTATAAATACATAAAAAGGAGAATGTAACATGTCCAGAAGAAGTGATAACATTACAAAAGGCCCGGAGCGGATGCCCAACCGTTCTTTGTTGCGGGCATGCGGTCTGACCGACGAGGAAATTGCAAAGCCCTTAATCGGCGTGGTTTCCGCTTATAGTGAGATCATTCCCGGCCATATTAACTTGGATAAAATTTCCGATGCTGTAAAAGCAGGCGTTCGGATGGCAGGCGGCACACCGGTTCAGGTTCCCGCGATCGGTGTTTGCGATGGTATTGCTATGGGCCATATCGGTATGAAATATTCCCTGGCTTCCCGAGAACTGATTGCAGATTCCGTGGAGACTTTGGCTCAGGCGCATCAGTTGGATGGCTTGGTTCTGATCCCCAACTGTGATAAGATCGTGCCTGGTATGCTGATGGCAGCAGCACGGCTGAACATTCCCTCTATCCTGGTTTCCGGCGGTCCCATGCTGGCAGGTAAGTATAATGGCGAGGCCGTATCCTTGTCTAAGACCTTTGAAGCAGTAGGCGCCTACAAGGCTGGCATGATTGATGATGAAAAGCTGTATGAGTGCGAGCAGGGTTCATGTCCGGGATGTGGTTCCTGCGCAGGTATGTATACAGCCAACTCCATGAACTGTCTGTCTGAGGCCATTGGTATGGCGCTTCCGGGCAACGGTACGATTCCGGCGGTTTACTCTGGCCGCATTCATCTGGCAAAGCATGCCGGTATGAAGATTATGGAGCTGATTGAAAATGACATCAAGCCCCGGGATATTCTCACACCCAAGGCGTTCCGCAATGCTCTGTGCTGCGAAATGGCTATTGGCTGCTCCACCAATACCGTTCTTCATCTGCTGGCGATCGCAAACGAGGCCGGTGTAGAACTGGATCTGAAGCTTTTGAATGAGCTGTCTGAAATCGTGCCGAATATCTGCCATCTGGCGCCGGCAGGCCCTCACCATATTGAGGAGTTGGATCGGGCTGGTGGTGTTCCGGCTATTATGAAGGAGCTGACCAAACAGAACTTCCTGGATTTGTCCTTGATCACCGCTACTGGTAAGACTGTTGGCGAAAATCTGGAGCACGTGGTAAATCACAATCTGGAGGTTGTTCGTCCGCTGGAGAATCCATACACCAAGACTGGCGGTATTGCGGTTCTCTTCGGTAACATTGCCAAGAATGGCTGTGTGGTTAAGCGTTCTGCTGTTGCACCGGAAATGTTGGTACATACCGGCCCTGCTCGTGTATTTGACAGTGAAGATGATGCAATTCAGGCGATTTATAGCGGCCAGATCCATAAGGGTGATGTGGTTGTCATTCGTTATGAAGGCCCCAAGGGCGGTCCGGGTATGCGGGAAATGCTTAACCCCACTTCCGCCCTAGCTGGTATGAAGCTGGACAAGGATGTAGCACTGATTACCGACGGTCGGTTCTCTGGTGCGTCCCGCGGCGCTTCTATTGGCCATGTTTCTCCGGAAGCTGCTTCCGGCGGCGAAATTGCGCTGCTCCAGGAAGGTGATATTATTTCTATTGATATTCCCAATTACTCTGTTAAGGCGGAGATCTCTGAAGAAGAGATGGAGGCACGCCGAGCAAAGTATATACCCAGAGAGCCTAACATTAAGACCGGCTGGCTGGCTCGTTATGCTCGTTTGGTTTCTTCTGCAGATCAGGGCGCAATTATGCAGTAAAATTAATTTTTTTCACCCCGTTTTTCAAGAAATTCTGGATAAGCGGGGTGTTTTTCCGGGATTTTTGTTCT
Organism: uncultured Oscillospiraceae bacterium; assembly: GCA_964605215.1. GTDB lineage: Bacteria > Bacillota > Clostridia > Oscillospirales > Butyricicoccaceae > CAZSBD01. The sequence continues at coordinate 2,133 of CAZSBD010000214.1, forward strand.
TGTTTAAAGGAAATTTCATTGCAGAAAGCAAAGGGTTGTGCTATGATTACTATAAGTGTAATAAACGGAATAAGTGTAATAAGTGTAATAAAAGGAGCGTAATGTGATGAAATATCATTTTTCTGATCGTGTGTTGGCTTTGAAGCCCTCCGCAATCCGTGAGATTTTAAAAGTAACCCAG
>CAZSBD010000215.1:0-2250 GCA_964605215.1 uncultured Oscillospiraceae bacterium
GTGCAGACCGGACAGGTATGGGTGTTGATGGGCGCGCCAAAGGTGACGCTGCAGCCGCAAAAAATCTTGGACTTGGTGGAAAGCTCTGCATGAACCTCCAAACCAATGACAGCTTCGTAATTCATGATCATTCCTCCTTACACATTGGCGATGATGTTGGACAAGCCGGACTGCTTTTCAAAAGCCAGCGCGGTATTGAGCAGCTTCTGTTCGCCAAAGCGGGGGCCGATCAGCTGCATGCCAACGGGCATATGGTTTTCATCAAAGCCGCAGGGCTGCACCAAAGCGGGCAAACCGGCAATGTTGATGGATACGGTACAAATGTCACCGGCATACATTTCCAGAGGATCCTCAGAACAGGAGCCAAGCTTGTAAGCGGTGGTCGGTGCTACGGGAGCCAAAATCACATCGCACTGCTGGAAAGCATCCTGGAATTCCTCCCGAATCTTCCGCTGTGCCGCACGAGCTTTTTTATAATAAGCGTCATAGTAGCCGGAGGAAAGCACATAAGTACCCAGCATAATTCTTCTCTGCACCTCCGGGCCAAAGGCTTCGCTTCTGGATTTCACATAAACGTCCAGAATATTCTCTGCCTCCTGGCTGCGGTAGCCGTATTTCACGCCATCAAACCGAGCCAGATTGGAGGAAGCCTCCGCAGAAGACAGGATATAATAAATAGGCAGAGCGTATTCTACCAAAGACAGGGAGATTTCCTTAACGGTAGCGCCCATAGCCTCATAGGCCTTGGCTGCCGCCATTACGTTGTTCTTTACGCTGTCGGAAATGCCCTCGCCAAAATATTCCTTGGGCAGGCCAATGGTCATACCCTTTACATTCGGGTTCAGATTTTTCGCCAGACCCCCAAAATCATAGGCAACAGAAGTGGAATCTCTGTCGTCCTTGCCTACAATCGCATCGGTCAGCAGAGCCACATCCTCAACGCAGCGGCCAAAAGGACCGATCTGATCCAAAGAGGAGGCAAAAGCGATCAGGCCGTAACGGGAAACCGCACCATAGGTGGGCTTCATTCCTACAACGCCGCAGAAAGAGGCAGGTTGACGAATGGAGCCACCGGTATCCGATCCCAGGGACAGCGGCGCTTCACCTGCTGCCACAGCTGCCGCAGAACCGCCGGAAGAACCGCCGGTGACGCGAGTCAGATCGTGGGGATTGACTGTCTTTTGCAGAGCGGAGCTTTCACAGGAGGAACCCATAGCAAACTCATCCATATTCACCTTGCCGGTCATAACAATGTTGTTTTCCCTTAGCTTTTCTACCACCGCCGCGTCATAAGGAGATACGAAGTTGTAAAGCATCTTGGAAGCACAGGTGGTCAGCACACCCTTGGTGCAGATATTGTCTTTAATGGCCAGAGGCACACCGGCCAGAGGCGCCAATTCTTCTCCGGCTGCCCGCTTGCGGTCTACTTCCTTGGCCTGCTCCAAAGCAGCCTCCCCAGTCAAAGTGATATATGCGCCGACTTTATCCTCAACGGCCTGGGTCCGGGATAACATATCCTTTACGATCTCTTCCGCGCTGACCTCTCCCGCCTGCATCATACGGGAAAGCTCTCCCGCTGTTTTTTTAAATAATTCCATTTCCGTCACCTCTTATTCTACCACTCTGGGTACACTAACACCGCCTGCTTCAAAGCTGGGCGCATTGGGCGCGATGAGTTCTTCCGGGTTGCCCTCATTGGTGACAACGTCCTCCCGCAAAGCGTTTTTATATTCTGTATCAATGGCATCGGTAATAGCTCCCAGATCCAATTCCTGGAGCTTGTCTACCATACCAACGAAAGCCTGCATATCCTGGGCCAGCTTATCAAACTTACCGCCTGTGCTATCCAGCCGGGCCAGCTTGGCCACATGCTCAATCTCTTTTACTGTAATTGCCATCGTGATTCCTCCTGTATTATTTCTCTTCTTGTATCATCGCTTGAAATTCTTCTTCTGTCAATACCGGTACCCCCAATTCCTGGGCCTTTTTAAGTTTAGAGCCTGCCGCTTCCCCAGCTACCACATAGGTGGTCTTTTTGGAAACGGAGCCAGAGGCCTTGCCCCCCAGGCTTTCGATCTGCTCAGTAGCCTGCTTGCGGGTAAACAAAGACAGGGTGCCAGTCAAAACAAAGGTCATGCCCTGGAAACGGTCTCCTTTTCGGGTCTGCTCTCCGGTAAAGTTGACACCAGCCTGCCGCAGCTTTTCGATAAGATGCTGGGCGCCTTGGTTTTCCCGCCAGGAAACAATGCT
>CAZSBD010000216.1:0-1813 GCA_964605215.1 uncultured Oscillospiraceae bacterium
ACCACATCCGGCTTGATTCGGCCACCGCAGCTGCATCTGGGAATGCCTGTACTGTTTAAGATGTAAGCCGCATCGTAAAACTTTCCGCATTTTTCGCAGTAGTTTCGATGAACAGAGCCATGAAGTTCAAATACATTTTTGCTGCCTGCCATCTGATGCAATCCATCAATATTCTGCGTAACAACAGCGGTCAGCTTCCCTTTTTGTTCCATTTCTGCCAGCTTCAAGTGAGCTTTATTGGGCTTTGCATCCGGGCAAAGCATCTTATCCCGATAAAAATCAAAAAATGCCTCGGTGTTCCGCATATAAAAGCTGTGGCTTAAAATGGTTTCCGGGGGATAATCGTATTTCTGATGGTATAGCCCATCCACACTCCGAAAATCCGGGATATTGCTTTCTGTGGACACGCCTGCACCGCCAAAGAAAACGATCCGCTTGCTTTCGTCTATGATCTTCTGCAACTTTTCAACATCTTTCATCGGAAATTCCTCCTTTTTTCTTTATTGTACCAGTTTTCTTTTTCATGGTAAAGGCTGACTTCCACAGAAGCCAGCCTTTTCTTTCACCATCTATCGGATACAGCTCCTTGGGCCTCTGTTTCGGTCATCCGAATCACCACAGCCTTTGGATCCTCTTCCCCGGTCACACGGATCGCAGCCTCTGTCCCGATCATTGTCTCCGCAGCCACATGAATGAGTCCGACAGGGATCCGGCCGGCAAACTTCCGGATGATCTCGATTCAGACACTCGCAGCGAGGCGGGAAAAATTCATCTACCGGGAATTCAAACTGCTCGAATACTTCACAAGGATCCTGCTGTCTGGGGCCTCTGCCGCCGCACTCCTTCTCCGGTACACAAATATCGTATGCTGGCATCAACAGCTGGATATCCCGCTCCAGCCGGATAATTGAAAACTGTCCCAATGTGACAAAAAGGCGTTTTCCTTCATTGGTAAGTACGATATTATCGTTGAAGGTCTGCATAATCCCTCTGGGAACTTCTGTTAAACTGCAGCCGCAGCCGCAGTGCTTTTTGTCTTCTACCAGCTTCGTGTCCAAAATCAGCGGGTCTACCACTTCCACTACAGCCGTTGGCAGATTGGATCGCTCAATGCTTTGTACATCCGGTTCTCCCGCAATATAACGGGAGCTAAAGATCCTGGCGTTGCCTTCACTGCCGAAAAGAATGCTTCTCTTTTCAAAGCTGCAAAGGCCGCAGATTTCCTGAGGATGGCCAATCCCACAGGAAGCCTCCGCTATGATCCGATAAAAATACCGGACATCTACTGCGTAAAAGCCCCGGTTAAAGGGAACAGCTTCTACATCAATATAAACCCAAATCAGTTCCGCTTTCCGCGCCTTTACATTGGTTGCGCCGCTGACAATCTCCTGAGAGCGCTGTGTCAAATACACTTGTAAATCCCGTATACACTCTTTACTGTAAGAAGCATCAAGTTATCTTTTTTTATCTGCCGCATATTTTTTGATAGGCTGCCAAACGCCTTCCTGGGAAAAGCTGTTCAGCCTTTTCAAAAACGCAGAAAAATCCCATCCGTAGATTTCCAGGTTTCCTGTCTGCTTCATGTCGTCACCTCCCTTTGCTTTATAACAATGCTGAAAGAAGGAATTTTATGCTTGCAGTTCTTTATCTGCGCAAATCCAGAAAGGATCTGTATCAACCGGAAAGCACTCTTTCCAAGCATCGTCAGATCCTGACCGAGCTGGCCGCCACTATCCCCTGCGAAATTATACAGATCTACGAAGAGATTGTAAGTGGCGAGAGCCTCTTTACGCGCCCCCAAATGCTTCGACTT
>CAZSBD010000216.1:1823-2250 GCA_964605215.1 uncultured Oscillospiraceae bacterium
GCAGGATATGCAGCTGAAAAAATTTCAGGCTGTCCTTTGTATGGATATCGACCGGCTGGGCCGAGGCAGTTTATCCAATCAGGGTATTATTTTAGAAACCTTTCAGGCCTGTGGCTGCAAGATTATCACCCCTCGCCATACTTATGATCTGCAAAATGATTTTGACGCCCAATACAGCGAATTTGAGGCGTTTCTGGCCCGGCAGGAATATCGTCTGATCACGCGCCGAATGCGAACCGGCTTAATCAAATCCGTGCAAAACGGCGGCCATGTGGGAGAGGTACCCTTTGGATACCGGCGCATTTATGAAAACCGACTGCCTTCTCTGACCCCCTCGGAGCCAGAGGCCTCCTATGTCCGTCTGGCCTTTGAAATGTATGCATACCAACAAGCCAGCTGTCAGGATATCGCTAATTTTTTGACCCAA
>CAZSBD010000217.1:0-2229 GCA_964605215.1 uncultured Oscillospiraceae bacterium
TCCGGCTATGAAGAGATAGGTAAGCTGATCGCTGAGGCAATGGAGAAAGTTTCTAAGGATGGCGTTATCACCGTTGAGGAATCCAAAACTGCGGAAACCTACAGCGAGGTTGTAGAGGGTATGCAATTTGATCGCGGCTACATCACACCTTATATGGTAACCGATACCGATAAGATGGAAGCTGTTATTGACGATGCGTTGCTGCTGATCACTGACAAGAAGATCTCTAACATTCAGGAGGTTCTGCCTTTGCTGGAGCAGATTGTAAAGTCTGGCAAAAAGTTAGTTATCATTGCAGAGGATGTAGAGGGTGAGGCTTTGTCTACTCTGATCGTAAACAAGCTCCGCGGCACCTTCACTTGTGTTGCTGTCAAGGCTCCCGGCTTTGGTGACAGAAGAAAGGAAATGCTTCAGGATATCGCAATTCTGACTGGCGGTCAGGTTGTTTCCGAAGAGGTTGGCATTGAACTACAGGATGCTACGATAGATATGCTAGGCCGTGCACGTCAGGTTAAGATCACTAAGGAAAATACCGTGATCGTAGACGGCGCTGGTGATCCAGACAGTATTGCAGCACGGGTTTCAAACATCCGTCTGGCAATTGAGAAGACTACCTCTGACTTTGATCGTGAGAAGCTTCAGGAACGTCTGGCTAAGCTGGCTGGTGGCGTTGCCGTTATTAAGGTTGGCGCAGCTACTGAGACCGAGATGAAGGAAATGAAGTTGAGAATCGAAGATGCTCTGAATGCAACCAAGGCTGCTGTAGAAGAGGGCATCGTAGCAGGCGGCGGCGTTGCTTATGCCAATGTAATTCAGGCTGTTGCTGATCTGATTGATAAAGTGGAAGGCGATGAGAAGACTGGCGTTCGCATCATTATGAAGGGTCTGGAAGAACCGATCAAGCAGATCTCTGCAAATGCTGGTGTAGACGGCAATGTAGTTCTGGATAAGATTCAGAATAGCGGTAAGATCGGCTATGGCTTTGACGCTTATAGTGAGACTTATTGTGATATGATCTCTTCCGGCATTGTTGACCCGACTAAGGTAAACCGTTCTGCTTTGCAGAATGCAGCTTCCATTGCTTCTATGGTTCTGACTACAGAATCTGTGGTTGCTGACAAGCCAGAGCCGACTCCTGCAATGCCTGCAGCACCGGATATGGGCGGCATGTATTAATAGATAGTCGCAAACCCTTGAAAATACTGGACTTTTGACATAAGGAAAGGTTGATTTCAAACTTACACCAAATGGACAGCGACTTTGGATAATATAATAAAAGATCGACACTCACTTAATTGTGTAGGTGTCGATCTTTTTTTGTATCAAGAAAACCACTCGCTGGGCGGGTGGTTCAAAAGCAGCCTGATGATCTATGAGAAGTATCCGGAGTTGCGGTATAAGTATAGGAATCGTGAGTTCTGGTGCCGGGGATACTATGTAGACACAGCCGGAAAGAATGCAAAAAAGATAGAGGAATATATCAGGCACCAGTTGGACGAGGATAAGGCAGGAGAACAACTGACAATGGGAAATTTCTAAACCTGTTTACGGGTAGCAGGTAGCAAAACTCTCACCGTACTTGCGCGACGGGACGCGCGGGCTAGTAACATAGGGCTTCGCCGGGGGATATTTATTGTATCAATCAAAAAAATTGTTTATTCAGTTAATCTGTAGACAGCATCAATTCTAGAGCCAGTTCAGCTGCTCGTATTAATTCTTCGTTTGTCGTATATTCCTGACAGGTATGACAAGCGTTCATCGCGGTAGCCACTACGAGGCCGGATATCCCATGGAGAGCCAAATGATTATTATCACTGCCGCCATAGGTTTGACATAATTGCGCAGGCAACCCATGTTTTTGGCAAGCTTTTTTAAAGCGTGATATAATCAGATGATTTAAATCTGTACAATAGGCAACACAATGCTTTTCTGTCTGAATTTCCACCTGGGCACCATAGCGATTAGCAGAATCTTTTAAGATGCGTACAATCTGTGTTAATTTTTCATTCGCCTTCTGATCAGAAAAACTGCGAATTTCACCCGTTAGTTCACATCGATCCGGCACAATGTTATCGGCAATGCCGCCGGAAATTGTACCAATATTTATGGTCACATCGTCTGCTCTGCCGCATTGAATCTGGGAAACAGCCATTCCCGCAGCTTGAATAGTATGGATACCTTTTTCCGGTGCAAAGCCGGCATGGGCAGAACGCCCCAAAAAAGCAGCTC
>CAZSBD010000218.1:0-2211 GCA_964605215.1 uncultured Oscillospiraceae bacterium
ATTGGCTTGTCGATCTTGCCCAGCTCCTTCAAAAGCTCGAAGTTCTGCATATTTCTTGCGCCAACCTGGAAACAATCACAGCGATCCATGAACAGTTCGATATGGGCAGGGTTGGTGATTTCTGTGATAATGGGCATACCGGTTTCTTCTTTTGCCTTATGCAGGTATTCCAAACCAGTTTCCTTTAAACCCTGGAAGGAGTATGGGGAGGAACGGGGCTTCCAAGCGCCGCCGCGAAGGATAGATGCACCTTCCGCCTTTACATGTTTTGCCACATCCAAAATCTGTTCCTGAGATTCTACCGCACAGGGACCAGCCATAATAATCAGACGGTTGCCGCCGATAGAAATATTATCGGAAATTTTGATGATACTGTCTTCCGGATGCATCTTGCGGTTTACCTTTTTATAAGGCTCCTGGATCTTAATAATTCGATCTACACAGGGATTGCGCAGCAGAGGGCTATGCTCCAGAGAAGAGGTGTCGCCTACCAAACCCAGGACGGAAGCCTCGGTGCCGTGGATAGGGCTGACAGAAATATTCTGCTTTTCCAGCTGGCTGGAGAGTGATTCAATTTGCTCTTTCGTTGTTCCGCTTTTTAATACGATAATCATATCCATTCTCCTTTTGGATTATAAATTTTACAAATTTGAGTTTTGGGCAATAAAAAAGCCTTTCACCCCCACGCCAAGGGACGAAAGACATACAGAAATCCGCGTTACCACCCAAATTCAGTTCAATAACTGCACCTTTAAGCACGATCATGCTCTATCCCATTAACGGAGGAAACCGCTAAAACCTACTAAAATTCAGTCTTAGGACTCATGAGAGAACTTCAAATACAAAATATCTTACCGCCGCTTTCAGCCAAGGCGACAGCTCTCTGCAAGATGAAATGAATTTTACTTTTCTCAATCATCGTCTTTTTCAATCTGTGATTATTATAATTCCCACTTTTTTAATTGTCAATGAAAATTTTGTGATTTTCCTTATTTTTTGCAAATATTTTGCATTCGACCAAAAGAAACAAAATAAAGGGGCATAGTTTTTTTAAAATAAGCATAGCTTTTAACAGGTGATGAACATGCAGGAAAATACAAGGACACGCCGCCTGAAATTTTTGCCTCGCATTATGGAACAAGTTATAGGCGGCAAAGAACAGGAAGCGGAAGAGATCCGGATGCGGATCGGTAGTCCGTTGGTTTTGACTCTGGAAGGAGAAAATCTTTCCTTGCCTCTCATTGTAACCCAGGAGCTTTTGCAGGAGGTGATCAATCGGGCTACCTCACATTCTCTTTACGCCTTTCAGGAAAGCCTGCAGCAGGGCTTTTTGACCGTGCAGGGGGGTCACCGGATCGGTTTTTGTGGCAGCGTGATTTTAAAAGAGGGAAGGATACAAGGCTTTCGAACGGTTTCTTCTCTCAATATCCGATTGGCGGCCCAAAGAAAAGGGGTGGGGGATTTTTGCATTTCTCATATTCTGGGCAATAACACCTTGATTTTATCCCCGCCGGGCTGCGGCAAGACCACTTTGCTGCGGGATCTTGTGCGGCAGTTATCTGAAATGGGAGCTCGGGTTTGTGTGGCAGACGAGCGCAGCGAAATCTGCGGCATGTATCAGGGAATGCCCCAGTTTGATATTGGTCCCAATACAGATGTGATGGACGGCTGTCCCAAGGCCGTAGCCGCTGTGATGATGATGAAGGCTATGTCGCCGGACTATTTGGTGATGGATGAGATTCTCAGCAGGCAAGATGTACAGGCTGTGGAATATGCATCTCACGGTGGCGCTCAGATTCTGTTATCCGCTCATGGGCTCAGTTATGAGGATTTCCGAAGAAAGCAGTTGTTTGTTCAGCTGATGAAAAGCTGTTATCTGAATCAGATTTTAGAAATCCATAAGCAGGATGGAAAACGGATCTATACATTGCGGAAAAGGGAGGGAGAACGCTTTGATTAAGCTGCTAGGAACGGTTTTGATTCTATTTTCCGGTTTGTCTTTTGGTATGGCGGTCAGCCAGATTTACAGCAGAAGGCTGGCGTCTATCGAATCTTTTTTACAGGCTTTGGATATTATGGAAAAGGAGATTACCTGCCGTTTGACGCCTATTCCGGATATTATTGCCTGTTTGGCTCAAAATACAGCTCAGCCTTACAGCCTTTTCTTTCGGCAGCTGCGGCAGTCCATCTGCCGGGATACCACCATTCCCT
>CAZSBD010000219.1:0-2177 GCA_964605215.1 uncultured Oscillospiraceae bacterium
ACTTGCCAATCTGGCAAACGCCGAAGGGCAGCTTTTTCCGAGTGGTGCGCTGTACGTTTTTGAAGTTGACAAAAATACCCTGAGCGGTCTCAGGACGCAGATAAACAGTGTTCTTCGCGTCCTCGGTAACACCCTGAAAGGTTTTGAACATCAGGTTAAACTGGCGAATATCCGTAAAATTATGGGCGCCGCAGGTAGGACAGGGAATCTGATGCTCCGCGATATACTGAGCCATTTCCTCCTGAGAGAAAGCATCAATAGGCTTTGCCAAGGTTTCGCCATTTTCCGCAGCCCAATCCTCGATCAGCTTATCCGCGCGGAAACGCTCATGACATTCCTTACAGTCCATCAGCGGATCGGAAAAGCCGCCCAGATGGCCGGATGCCACCCATGTCTGAGGATTCATCAGGATCGCAGAATCCTGACCCACGTTGTACGGATTCTCCTGCACGAATTTTTTCCACCAAGCCTTTTTGATGTTGTTCTTCAGCTCTACACCCAGCGGACCGTAGTCCCATGTGTTCGCCAAACCGCCGTAAATCTCACTGCCAGCGTAGATAATGCCTCTGTTTTTGCACAGAGCCACGATTTTTTCCATTGTCTTTTCTGTGTTGTTCATAAAAAATCTCCTTCCGGCGCATATGGCTTATGCGCCTTTCTGCTGTTTCGCCAATTAGTATCATTATAGTACAATCCTGCATATTGTCAAGAAAAAGAACCGCTGACATTCAAAAGCTGATGCCTTTCGACAATTCTTCTTTCCCTCTTCTTCATCTGGCACATAGAATGAATGGAAGGGTAAAATCCCTTCTGAAAGGAGTGCGTTTATGTTCCAAAAAAATTGTAATCCGTGCTGTAAGCCTATGTCCTGCCCACTGGATCACAGATACTCCAGTTCTCCATGGTCTTCATGCCCCTTTGAGATTTGCTGCTGGCCGCCATGCTGCGACAGCGGCCATACAGATCCCTCTATGCCGCCCTGCTGTCCCACTCGTCCAGAGCCCCCACATTCCCCCTGCTGCTCCGGCGAGAAAGGCCCTACCGGCGACAAGGGGCCAACTGGGGAGAAAGGCCCCACCGGGGACAAAGGCCCGGATGGCGATCAGGGCCTTACAGGCTTAACCGGTGATAAGGGGCCTACTGGCGACAAAGGCCCTACCGGTGACAAAGGCCCTACTGGGGACAAAGGCCCGGATGGCGATCAGGGTCTTACTGGCTTAACCGGTGATAAGGGGCCTACTGGCGACAAAGGCCCTACCGGCGATCAGGGCCCTGCTGGCCCCAGCGGCTGCGGCTGCAACTGCGGCTGTATCGCGCAGATGCGCCACGTTTTAACTCAGCTGATTACCCTGTATCCCAACAACAACCTGGTGGTAACCCTGGAATCTGGTAATACCGTCAGCGGCCGTCCCAGTGCCTTGTTCCCCATCTCGGATCCGGATCGGGATCCTGGTCTGTTCCTGCTGGCTAACAGCAGCGGCACGGTAACAAGCGCCGTGTCTATCTGCCGCATTGCCGCTGTTAAAATCCCTGGCGCCACCTATAACTGCCGCCTGACTTATATGGCGGATTCCGATGACGGCGGCTGCGGCAACGATTGTCAAAACGCCATCCGGGCTTATCTCCCTGTAGATACCCAAGGCGTTTCTATCAAGGCCGGCGGGCAAACTGTGGCCACCGGCAAGGTGCTGAAAAATCAGGAAGACATGCTGGTTATCACAGACAATCAAAATCGCAACCCCACCTTCGTTTCCCTTTGTCAGATCGAAATTATAGATAAATAAACTGGAACCGGCGCTGTTTTAAACGCAGCGCCGCCTTTTTATCTTGAAAAATAAAAATCCGGAAGTTTTTAAAACCTCCGGATTTTTAAATGTTTGGCGATTATGCCTTCCACAGACTGTGGAGATTGCAGTAAGCGTAAACTGCCTCTACCTCATCACCTTCGCACAAAGCAAAACATGCCTTAGGCGGCTGGCCAGGCTTCAGCACCTTGCGCTGGTTGCCCTGCTTGGTCTGCAGGGAGATCCACTGGATATAATGCTCCTCTGCCATCGGATGCTCTGCAGAGCCGACAATGACACAGACCTGATTGCCGGAAACCTCATAAACCGGCACATGCTTTTCCACAGAAGCGTCTGCCGTACCCGGAATGATCTCGGTCATCTTCTGGCCGC
>CAZSBD010000220.1:0-2164 GCA_964605215.1 uncultured Oscillospiraceae bacterium
AATTTGCTCTTTGTTTAACCGGTAGCGGGGCAGGCTGGTGTTCTGCCGTTGAATACCGCAATAATAGCAACCGTTTTTACAGAAGTTGCTTACCTCGATAAGCCCTCGGAAGTAAACGGCTGTACCGTAACGGGTTCGGCGGATCTGATCTGCCTGCCGGAACAAAGGAGCAGCAGGGTCAAAGGGACGGATACTGTATTCGGATAAAATTTCTGTTATTTCTGCCCGGGAAAGGGGGGCGGAAACAGAAAAATAAGATTGATTTTTCATAAAAAATTCTCTATGGCTTAGAAGGCGTTTTACAAGTTTGCAGCTTTATTATATAATATGGGAGGAAAAAAAGAAAGCGATCCCGGATATGTCTGGCCGAATCCCGCAAAAGGGCAGCTGGCAGGATTGCTTTTGTCAGAGAATGCCCGAAAAGCGCCATGGAGAAGAGGAAATGGATATGGAACAGAAAATCAAAATGGTAATTGTGGATTTGGACGGAACCTTGCTGACCAAAGTTCGTTATGTGCCGGAGGAAAATATCCGGGCGATGCGGGAGGCCAGAGAGGCCGGGGTATTGACGGTGATTGCCACAGGGCGGTTGGAAAAGGATTCGTTTTTTGCGGTGGAGGCGGTAGGCGCCAAGGATTATATCATCACCATGAACGGCCTGATGATTTATGATTATCACAAACAAAAAGCGATCATAGACCGACATATGCAGGATGAAGATGCCCAAGCGGTGCTGAATATGCTGGATGAGCTCCCTCTTTTTTATCAGCTGTATTCCAGCAACGATACCTTTGCCACAACCCATTCCATCGACTGCCTGCCTTTGAGCGGTATGCTGCCGTCTTATTTGGAATTTTACAAAAGTGCGGGAAATGTATCCGGGAAAATGTGGGATTATTTGAAGACACATAACCGTCATGGAGATAAATTGTTTGTCAGCGTGCAAGATAAAAATGTCATGCAGCATGTGCGGGAAGAGGTTGCCAAGATCCCCGGACTGCGGTCTGTATCTTCTGGAAGATGTTTTTTGGAGGTGCTGCCAAAGGATGCTGACAAACGGGAGGCGGTGCAGCTGTTCAGTGAGTATGTAGGGATTCCCTTATCCCAGACCATGATTATCGGTGATAGTGATAACGATGTGGGCATGCTTTCCGTTGCCGGTCTTTCCGTTGCTATGGGCAATGGCTGTGACGCTGCCAAAGAGATTGCGGATGTGATCGCACCCACCAATCTGGAAAACGGTGTGGCTTGGGCAATTGATAAATTTGTATTGGGCAGACAGGTGTAAGACGATAGAAAAACACCTGTCTTTTTAATGGTATTTGTGATATAATATAAATATTTATCAATAAATTTCAGGAGGAACTATGCTGCATCCAAAACTGGAACGGATCCTGCCTCGGGTCCAAAAACCTTCCCGCTATGTAGGTGGGGAAAAGGGCTGTGTTATGAAAGATAAAAATCAGGTGGATCTTCGATTTGCCTTTTGCTTTCCGGATACCTATGAGATCGGTATGTCGCATTTAGGCTCCCGGATTTTATACGGCCTTCTGAACGATCAGGAGGGGATTTGGTGTGAGCGCTGCTTTGCCCCCTGGATCGATATGGAAGCAGAAATGCGCCAGGCGGGTATTGAGCTGTACGGCCTGGAAAGTGGAGACAGCCTGCGTCGGTTTGATATTTTAGGCTTTACTCTGCAATATGAAATGTCGTATACCAATATTTTAAATATGTTGGATCTGGCAGGCATTCCCTTGCTGTCCAAGGAGCGAATAGGTCTTGGGAATCTGGTGGTGGCCGGCGGCCCATGCGCTTACAATCCGGAGCCTTTGGCGGATTTTATCGACCTGTTTATGATCGGTGACGGCGAAGAGATGATGCTGGATCTCACCGACTGTTACCGTAAGGCCAAAAAGGAAGGCCGGAGCAAGGAAGCATTCCTTAGAGAGGTTTGTCATATTCCGGGCATTTACGTTCCCTCCTTATATGAGGTGACCTACCACGAAGACGGCACCATTCAGGCAGTCACACCCAAGGATGGTGCGCCGGCCTTTGTGGAAAAGCGGATCGTCAAGGATCTGGATACGATGTACTTTCCCGATTATTTTGTGGTGCCCTCTACGGATATTGTGTTTGACCGGGCGATGATCGAGTTGTTCCGGGG
>CAZSBD010000221.1:0-2142 GCA_964605215.1 uncultured Oscillospiraceae bacterium
CGGCTACGTAGGTGCGCTGAAGGAAATTATCACAACCATGCGGGAAGAATTGCCTGGTGAAAATCTGAAAGTGGTGGCCACTGGCGGTATGGGCCGTATGATGGCGGAATACTGTGACTTGATTGATGAAGTGGATAGCAATTTGACATTGGAAGGCTTACGCTTGATCTTTGAAACCAATCAGGATCGTCTTTCGGATAAACTTTGTCCGAAGAACAAATAAATAATAAGAAAAGGATAAAGAGAGATAAAGAGAATGGAAAAGCTTTTTAAATTAAAAGAAAACGGGACCAATGTGCAGACCGAAGTTATAGCTGGCATCACCACGTTTATGACTATGGCCTATATCATTGCTCTCAACCCCAATTTGCTGACAAATTTTGCTGTTGGTACGCCTCTTTGGAATGCGGTATTTATGGCAACCGTCCTATCTGCGGCAGCAGGCACCCTTTTGATGGCGTTTTTGGCAAATAAGCCCTTTGTTCTGGCACCAGGAATGGGTTTGAATTCTTACTTTGCCACCGTGATTACCAGCATTGCTGCAGCTGCTGCCATTTCCTACGAAAATGCGTTCAGCGGCGGCCTGGCTATTATTTTGTGCTCTGGCGTTTTGTTTACCATCCTAACCATATTTAAGGTTCGGGAAAAAATTGTAGCCGCGATTCCCATGGCGGTTCGTGTGGGAATTCCCGCAGGTATCGGTCTGATGCTGATCAATGTAGGTCTGACTACCAATGCCGGGATTTACGCAACGGACGGCAATCCCTATTATATGCTGACGCACTTTTTCAGCAATGGCGCAAGTGCTACGGCAGCAGCGATGGGTGACGCTTATCCCAGAATGGTTCTTTATGTGATTACTATGTTTATAGGCATTTTTGTGATGGCAGTTATGGCACACAAAAAGAAAAAAGGCGCTGTGCTCTTTGGCATGATTTTCAGTTCAATTATTTATTGGATCGGCAGCTTTGCCTGCCTCCATGAAAATCCGTTTGTTTCCCTGAAAGACGCTAGCTTTGTACCGCCTTTTCAAGACATGCTGGATATGACCTTTTTCCGTTTTGATTTTAAGGTTTTATTTTCCATTGGCTTTTTTACCGCGCTGATGACCATTATTTCTTTCTGTATGGTAGATATGTTTGATACCATCGGTACTTTGTACGGCACGGCAAAAAAAGCAGGTATGCTGGATCCTGAAACCGGAGAGATGCCTAATATGAACCAGGCAATGCTGGCGGATTCTTTGGGTACTATCGTTGGTTCCTGTACGGGTACCTCTACAGTTACCACCTTCATTGAATCAGCATCCGGTGTCGAGGAAGGGGGCCGTACTGGTATGACCTCTTTTATCGCAGCGCTGCTGTTTTTAGCCTGTATGTTTATTGCGCCTATCGCTGCTTTGATTCCTGCACCGGCGACTTCTGCTGCATTGGTTTATGTGGGAACCTTAATGATGGGTTCTTTGAAGGAAGTAGATTATACAGATGTTTCACAGACAGTTCCGGTTGCTCTGCTTCTGATCTTTATGCTGGGAACCAGCGGTATCGGCAATGGCATTGGTATTGGCCTGATTTCTTATACCTTGATCAAAATTTTCATTGGTAAAGCCAAGGATGTTTCTGTTATCACAATGATCCTTTCTGCCCTGTTTGTCGCAAAATTCTTTATTGTGTTTTAAGCAATGTTTTACCGCTGCTGGTTTTCGGCAGCGGTAATTTTTTGTTTTGAGGATTGCCAGCGTAAGCCGGGCAAGACATTGACAAGATATAAAACATTTGTTAAAATTATACTTAATTATATATGAGAAAAACGGAGGTTCTTACAATGGAAAACGTTTCTAAAGAAACCCTGGAACAGTTTGAAAAAATTGTTCGTATGCAGCTGGAACGGGTGCAGAATTTAAAGGAACAGGGCGATTTTGTGGATTATTCCAAGTTAGATAAGATCATCATCGGCGTATGCGGTGGTGATGGCATTGGTCCCAGAATCACAAAAACCGCACAGACTGCCTTAGAGATCCTGCTTAAGGATGAGATTGAGGCTGGAAAAATCGAATTCCGCTTTATTGATGGTCTGACCATTGAACGAAGAACCCAGATGGGCTGCGCAATCCCGCCGGATACTTTGGAAGAGCTGAAGAAC
>CAZSBD010000222.1:0-2060 GCA_964605215.1 uncultured Oscillospiraceae bacterium
CCATGGTCATTCTGGCCATTGCGTCCTTCAACACAGGAACGGATATGGCGGTTTTTCAGTATTTCACCCTGGGTCAGTATAAGGCCTTGTTTCAGGACGGCACGCTGCTGCCCTTGCTGCGCAATTCCGTCATCATCGCCCTGCTGTCCTCTATAGTTGCTACGGTCTTGGGCACTATGGCTGCCGTGGGCATTTTCCAAATGGGCAGCCGGATGCGCAGCGCCACGATGACCCTGACGAATATTCCTATGACCAACCCGGATATTGTCACCGGTGTTTCCATTGCCCTGCTGTTTGCATTTGTGGGACAGGCCCTCAAGCTCAATAGTGTTTTAGGCTTTGGCACCTTGCTCATTGCCCATATCACCTTTAATATGCCCTATGTGATTTTGTCTGTGATGCCCAAATTGGGGCAGATGGATCCCAATCTGGCGGAGGCGGCCCTGGATTTGGGCTGTACCCCGGTGCAGGCTTTCTTTAAGGTGATCGTTCATGAAATTATGCCCGGCATTGTTTCTGGTGCGCTGATGGCTTTTACTATGTCTTTGGACGATTTCGTCATCAGCTACTTTGTTTACGGTCCCAGCTTTGTGACTCTGCCAGTGGAGATTTACAACTATACCAAAAAACCGTTGCAGCCCAAGGTTTATGCCTTGTTCACCCTGTTATTCATCATTATCCTGGTACTGATGGTGCTGATGAATGTGTTACAGGCCAAGGATAATGACCGGCGCCGCGGTTTGAAAAAGGCCGGAAAGGGAAGGGTGCAAAATCCGTGAGACAGAAGATTTTAAAATGTCTGGGGCTGGGCGTTATCCTGGCGTCAGTTTTCAGTGTGACTGCCTTTGCAGCGAATCTCTCCGGCACCAGCATCAATGTATATAACTGGGGACAATATATCTCCGACGGTTCGGATGGCTATCTGGATGTCAATCAGGCTTTTACTCAGGCTACAGGGATCAAGGTCAATTATATGACCTTTGACACCAACGAAAGCCTGTATTCCAAAATGAAAACTGGCGGCTCTACCTATGATGTCATCATTCCTTCCGACTATATGATCGCTCGGATGATTAACGAAGGGATGCTGGAAAAAATCAATTGGGATAATGTCCCTAACGCCAAGTATATCGACGAGGCTTATCGAAATACCGCTTATGACCCGGATAATGAATATTCCATTCCTTATACATGGGGTACGGTAGGCGTTATTTACAACAAAAAATATGTGGATGAGGCGGATACCGGCAGTTGGGATCTTTTGTGGAATTCTAAATACGCCGGCAAGATTTTGATGTTTGACAACTGCCGGGATGCCTTCGCCATTGCAGAATCCAGGCTGGGCTATTCTCTCAATACAGAGGATGAGAATGAGCTGAAAAATGCGGCGGCGGAGCTGGCGGCTCAGAAGCCCCTGGTTCAAAGCTATGTGATGGATCAGATTTTTGATAAGATGGAACGGGAGGAAGCCTGGATTGCCCCCTATTACGCCGGCGATTATCTGCTGATGGCAGAGGAAAATCCCAATTTGGGATTTTATTTCCCGGAGGAGGGCTTCAATTTCTTCATTGACGCCATCTGTATTCCCAAGGACTGTGAGAACAAGGCTGGTGCGGAAGCTTATATCAATTTTCTGTGTGACCCAGAAGTCTCTGGGGAAAACCTGGATTATTTAGGTTATTCTACACCGATTTCACAGGCAAAACAGTATATGAATCCGGATATTACGGCCAGTGAAATTGCCTATCCCAGTGCAGAGACCTTAGCACAAGGGGAAAGCTTCTTGTTTCTTTCCAAATCAGCCACCAAGCTGATGGACAGCCTGTGGCTGGAGGTCAAGACTACCGGAGCGGATACTCGTACTATGCTGATTGCAACGATTGCAGCAGTGGTGGGAGTGATAATCCTGGCAATTAGCCTGAAGATTCGCCGCAAGCGGAGAATTGCCCGCCGGTGCCGGTATTTCAAAATGTAATTAGGCGTGAAAAAAGCCTGCTGTCATATTTTTGATATGCTCCCTTCATAGGTAGACAAGCGAAATAATAAAAGCTTGCTGCCCG
>CAZSBD010000223.1:0-2053 GCA_964605215.1 uncultured Oscillospiraceae bacterium
GGGGAAAGGGGGATCTCTGATGGAAGTTCCCATCACTGAAAGCTGGGTTTGGATCGCGTTCCTTTATGGCTGCATAGATGCCGCATATCTGATGCGGTTCCTGTGTCTGCCGTTTCGGATACGCAGAAGACATCGGTTTGAGAAGGTAAACTGGCCTGACTGTGGGATGATCGTTTACGCGCTGCTGCTCGGCTCCATGCTCTGCCTGAATGGGCCGTTGTACTCTCAGCCGATGGGGAGGATGGCACGAATCGCCGCCGGAATGATATTCCACACCTGGTTGATCGTTCTGATCTATGCTATACTTCAGGATAAGCTGGCAAAAAAGATCAGCTGGAAGGAGTATGGCCGAAACATTATGAATCTGTTTTTTACATTTTTCCTGAAGGTAAGATACTATCTGCGGCGTTGGGAAATGAGAATTCGGAAAGCCGCCGGATTCCTTTTTGTTGGGCTGGCTGTGCTGGTGTTGGTGCTGGCAAGCCTTGGGTATTATGGGCTGCTTTCAGAGACATGGGTTCACGATATGACAGTGGTTCTTGGGATCGGGATTTTCGGAACCATTGCCATATCCTCATTTTTGTTGGCAATGCGGTCCTGCCGCAGGCTTTTGGTATTTTGGTTTACCTTTATTATGGTGATTGCCGTGGTACAGAATAAGCTGCATCTTTCCCCATCATTGTATTATCTTACATTTGTCATCATGCTGACCTTATTTTGGCTTCTGCTGGGCGGGATTGCCGATTATGACCGGGTAAAAATGGCGGCCACCATTGTAAATACGATGACGACTCTTGTGGTCATTGTGGCCAACGTCCTGGCGGGATGGATCGGCAATGAGCTTGGCCCTTTGGGCCTATCCGCAGACTTCTGTCAGCAGATGCAATATGTGACGAATACCGCCGTACTGCCCTTTGCCATTGCCGGATATTTAACCGCATTGCTCAAAGAAATGCAGGTGTATTGGGAAGATCATTATCCAGAATGCGCAGCGTCAGGTAACACCCGTTCTGTTGGAATCCGGGAATCCTTATTTCAGGACAGATACGAAGATTAAAACGGGAAAAACAAATACAGGAACAGAATCGAATACTTAACCGCAAGAACAGGGTCAACCTAAAATCAGGACCCTGTTCTTTTTTTGTGCAAATTTTGAAGGGAGTCATCCAAATGAACAAGGAAGAACTGATCGAGACCGTGGCCGGACAGACTGGCCTGGCCAAGCCGGAGTGCAAACGCACCATTAACGCGACCCTCTCCGCGATTACCAATGCCATGGCGGCGGGAGAGCAGGTGCGGCTGGTGGGCTTTGGCGTTTTCGATACCAAAGAAAAGCCCGACCGGACCGCGCGCAATCCCCGCAATGGCGCGCCGGTACAGGTCGAAGGGGGCCGAATCCCGGTCTTTCGCCCCAGTATCCATCTGCGCGAGTCAGTGCATTGAGGAGGACGCGCTATGTACGAAGATGAATTCATTTATGAAGAAGATGGCGTATTGACCCCAGATGAGCTGGAGTTAATACATAGCATGACCGGCGAAGCATGGGGCGAATACCAGGAGCAGCTAATGGAGGAGCATTTGCATGAGCAGCAGGCCGAAGAATAAAGACGAGTATAGGCAGCGGTTGGCTGACGCCTTTGCCCACGTCCTGGAGGAACAGGGCTTGGAGTGGAAGAAAGAATGGTCAACACTGGGGCCGGATGCCGCACCATACAACGCCATCACCAAGGCAAAGTACCGTGGGAGCAATGCCTTTTTTCTCTCGCTTTTAAGCATGGTACACGGCTACACTGACCCTCGTTGGGTTACCATGGTGCAGATCATGGACAAAAAGCACAAGTATCATGCAGGGCAGAAATGGCGCCTGAAGGCGGGCACAGAGGCGGTGTGGGTGGAATACTGGTATCCCTACGATTTGGTGAACAAGCAGGCTGTCACCTGGCCGCAGTATCGGGCGGCACTGCAAAAGGATGGACGGAGCGAGGAGGAATTCCGTCTGTCAACGAATTACTACGCCGTCTACAACGCCAGCCGGGTGGAGGGAATACCGCAG
>CAZSBD010000224.1:0-2043 GCA_964605215.1 uncultured Oscillospiraceae bacterium
ATGAGCGAAGAAATCAAAAACGAGAACGAAGACTTTGCAGCACTGCTCGATCAATCGATCAAAACTTTAAATACAGGAGATAAGGTAACTGGTACCGTTATGTCTGTCGGCGAAAAAGAAGTTGAAGTAGATCTTGGCGTAAAGCATGCCGCTTACATCCCTACCAGCGAATTGAGCGATGATCCGAATTACAATGTGAACGAGAGCCTGCATGTTGGCGATGAGGTTGAAGTCATCGTTGTCAGAGTGAATGATGCAGAGGGTACTGTAACCCTGTCCAAGAAGCGTGTTGACGCTATGCGTGAATGGGAAAACATCGAGAAGGCAAGAGATGAAAAGACCATTCTTGAAGGTGTTGTCATTGAAGAAAACCGCGGCGGCGTTGTTGCTACCGTAAACGGCGTGCGTGTATTTATCCCCGCAAGCCACACCGGCCTGCCCAGAGGTGCAGCTATGGCTGAGCTGCTCAAGCAGACGGTTAAGTTCAGAATTACAGAAACCAACCGCCAGAGAAAGCGTGTTGTCGGCTCTATCCGCAGCGTGCTGCAGGAAGAGCGCCGCAAGGCTGCTGAGAAGATCTGGGAGACCATTGAGGTTGGTCAGGAATACGAGGGTACTGTGAAGTCTCTGACCTCTTTTGGTGCGTTCGTGGACATCGGCGGCGTGGACGGCATGGTTCACATCTCCGAGCTGAGCTGGGGTCGGATCAAGCATCCTTCTGAGGTTGTAAGCATTGGCGATACCGTTAAGGTTCACGTCATTGGCTTGGACAAGGAGAACAAGAAGATCTCCCTGGGCTACAGAAAAGAAGAGGACAACCCGTGGAATATATTCACGTCCAAGTATGCCATTGGGGATACTGCTCCTGTTAAGATCTTGAAGTTTATGCCCTTCGGCGCATTTGCAGAGATCGTACCTGGCGTTGACGGTCTGATCCACATTTCTCAGATCGCGAACAAGAGAATCGCAAAGCCGGAAGACGTTCTGACCGCTGGCGAAGAGGTTGATGCTAAGATCATTGATATTGATGATGAGAAGAAGAAGGTTTCTTTGAGCATCCGCGCTCTGCTGAACGAAGAGGACGACGCTGACGCTGAATAAGCGAGCTTCATATCGCAATGCAAAGAGCATCTCATTTGAGGTGCTCTTTTTTTATGCCTGCTCATAGGATGAAAACAGGGAAAAGGAGGCGGGAGATTATGGTTCGTTCCTACAGAGGCCGCCGAAAAGCTTGGGGTCCGAGGCATAAGACCGTCTGGTTGTTTGTGCTGGCCCTGGCCTTTCTGCTGGCCAGCACTGGGGCGAAGCTCCGATTTTTGGTGCTGGAATATGGGGAGGATATGATACAATATACGGTAACCAAGGAAATAAACACGGCGATTTCGGAGAAAATATTGGCATCGCCTGAGAATTTTCGAGGGCTGGTGCAAATGGAGCGGGACAAGGAAAATCACATTACCGCCCTGACGACGGATACGGTGGCTGTCAACCGGGTCAAGGCAGAGCTACAGCAGACAGTTTACGAAGGCATCAGCCAACTGCAAAATAAAGCGCTGACCATCCCGCTGGGAAATTTAGCGCCTACAGAGCTGCTGACTGGCCGGGGGCCTGATATCCCTGTGCGGATGAGCGGTCTGGGTTATATTGAAGCCCGCATTGCCAGCGCTTTTACCCAAGCGGGCATCAACCAGACCCGGCACAGCTTGATTGTGGAAATTTCCGCTCAGTTCCAACTGATCACACCCTTGGGAAAAAAGGACATCCAGGTGAATAACAGCTATCATCTGGCAGATACGGTAATCGTGGGCACAGTACCGGAATCCTATGTCTATATTGACAATCTGAACACTTCTCTCTTGGGAAAGATTCACGATAATCCGTAAAATAGGCCTTTTTAAATGGCGAAAAATTTGGTATAATAATAAGAAATGCAATCAGGGAGAAAAAATATGGATGTTCAGGCGCAAATTTCAGATTTAAGAAAACAAATTCTTTATCATAACGATCGCTATTATAATCAGGATGCACCGGAAATTTCTGACT
>CAZSBD010000225.1:0-2032 GCA_964605215.1 uncultured Oscillospiraceae bacterium
ATATGCATCAGCCGCCACTGGGACAGCTGGTAATCCTCCAGCTTGATATCGCCCCGATCCAAAGCGTCCAGGATATCCTGCGCCCACGGAACCAGCAGCCAAACAATGGTACATTTCTCCTTGGAAACAGCGTCCAAAATGGCTTTGGGCTTGGTACCCTTCAGCAGTATGGCTTTGCCGCCTTCCAAGAAGCTGCCAAACCAATGCATCTTAGCACCGGTATGATACAGGGGTGGGATACACAGGAAAACATCGTCCTTGGTCTGGCCGTGGTGATGCTGCTCTACGCGGCAGGCATGCATCAGGCTGGTATGGTTATGTAAAATGGCTTTGGGGAAGCCAGTGGTACCGGAAGAAAAATAAATAGCTGCGTCATCCTCGTTAAACAGCTTAATCAGAGGGCTTTGGCTGGAACAGTTGATGGTCAGGGCGAAATAACTTTCCGCAAAGGTGGGGCAGTTATCGCCTACATAGAAGATCAGCCGGTCCTGCGTGCAGACAGAATCTTCAATTTCTTCCATTCGGTCTACAAATTCCGGGCCGAAAACCAAAACATTGGCGTCTGCCAAATTCATACAGTACTCGATCTCGTCCGAGGTATAGCGGAAGTTCATAGGTACCACCAGAGCGCCGGTTTTCAAAATGCCAAAATAGATAGGCAGCCATTCCAGGCAGTTCATCAGCAAAATGGCAACCTTGTCGCCCTTCTTCACGCCCCGGCTCAACAGCAGGTTTGCAAAGCGATTGGCCTTTTCATTGAAAACATTCCAGGTAATTTCCCGGCGATAGTAGGAAACCGGGCTGGGTTCGATCAGCTCATATTCTTTCCATGTCACGTGGCGGGTTTCTTCCAGCTCCGGGTTGATCTCTACCAGACAAACATCATCACCGTAGAGCTTGCAGTTGCGTTCTAATATTTCTGTAATCGGCATAGGTTAAGACCTCTTTCTTACCAGCAATTTGATACTTTAACAGGTAAAAATTTTTACCTGTTAAAGTACAATATACAACAATCACCTCGAAAAGTCAATCGTGGCCCTGGGGATGCTGCGGAAAAAAGTGAAAATAAGGGTTGCAATTTTCGGATAAAAGGTTTAATATAGACATATGAACAAATGCTCATATATTTGTTGGAGGGAAACTATGAAAGAACCTGTTTTAGAGTGCTGTGAAGAGGTCTGCGTCCATAAAGATGTTGTGGCCCGTGTTCAGCAGCTGCTGCCGCCGGATGAACAGCTTTACGACCTGGCGGAATTGTTTAAGATCTTTGGGGATTCTACCCGGATCAAAATTTTATATGCCCTGTTTGAATCGGAAATGTGTGTGTGTGATATTGCCAAGCTACTGGGCCTGACTCAGTCTGCTATTTCCCACCAGCTTCGCACTCTGAAGGGGGGAAAACTGGTCAAAGCCAGAAGGGAAGGCAAGACGGTTTATTATTCTCTGGATGACGAGCATGTCCGCTCTATCATTAACCAGGGTATGGAACATGTAGAAGAGTAGGAGGAACTCAAAATGAAAAAAACATTTAAAATGATCGAATTGGACTGCGCGCATTGTGCGGCAAAAATGCAGGATGCCATCCAAAAGCTGGACGGCGTGGAAAAGGTCAGTGTGAATTTCCTGACCCAGAAAATGGTGCTCGAGGCAGACGATCAGCGCTTTGATGAAATTCTGGAGCAGGCAGTCAAGGCTTGCAAGAAGGTAGATCCGGACTGCGATGTAGAACGTTAAAGCGCGCTGGGGACATGTTCAGATGTCCCCTTTTTTGAGGAGGGAAAAGAGATGACAAAAAAACAAAAGAAAACCCTAAAGCGTATTATCATCAGCGCCGTTATATTTATTGCGCTGTATTTTGTGCCAGTTACCGGACTGATGAAACTGGGACTGTACCTGATTCCTTATTTTATCATTGGCTATGATGTGCTGCGTAAGGCGGCTTTGAATATCCGTAACGGCCAGGTTTTTGATGAAAATTTCCTGATGTCTATTGCTACCATCGGCGCTATGGCTTGCGGGGAGTATCCGGAAG
>CAZSBD010000226.1:0-1996 GCA_964605215.1 uncultured Oscillospiraceae bacterium
TGCCGGATTCAGCAGAGGAGCAGGCTTGTTCTTCATATCCGCCCGGACCTTGTACCACTGCTTCGGCATCTCACTTTCTTCCAGATAAATTTTATAGGGAACCTCTTGTGTATTTTTATTCATTTTACCCGTCCTTTCCATAGCTTTCTTAATTTATTATAGTTCGGTTCACTAGAAAATGTCAACGATTATCAAGCGATTGCCAATAAAATTCCACTTGGCTGGACATTTTCTCCAAAAAACGATATTATAGTTTCGTGATTCCAGCACAAGGACCGTATCTTCTAATTTGATTTACAAAAAAAGGAATTTTATGCAACCTACCATTTTATCTCTCATGCAAGCTTTACGGCATGCTCTCCATGCTTGTCCGGAAATTTCCGGGCAGGAAAACAAAACACGAGCATTGCTCCTAAATTTTTTACAGGCTCATACCTCTCTTCCTCTGCATCCATGCGGCGGTGGATTTTACGCTGTCCACCGGGAGTCTCAGCCTCAAAAGCCGTCCATTGCCCTGCGGGCGGATTACGATGCTCTCGCCCTACCTAACGGCGGAGCAGCCCATCTGTGCGGTCACGACGGTCATGCTACCGCTTTATGCGGCGTGGCGCTGCTTTTGGAAGGGCAAACGGTAGGCCGGGATGTGTTTCTTCTCTTTCAGCCGGCAGAAGAAACCGGAGTCGGCGCCCAAAACTGTCTCTCCCTTTTTGAGCAGGAAGCGATTGGAGAAATCTATGGTGCCCATAACCTTCCCGGCCTGCCTCTGGGACAGGTGACTACTCGGCCCGGCACCTTTGCCTGTGCGTCCCGGGGGCTGACTCTGTCCTTTACCGGCAGGGCGACCCATGCTGCCTATCCGGAGCATGGCATTTCTCCTGCACTAGCAATGGGCCAGTTTCTCTGCAACCTGCCCCATTTGTCAGACGCCGAGCTTTACAAAGGTATGACTTTATGCACTGTCATTGGCGTGCAGATGGGGGAAAAAGCCTTTGGCGCGGCAGCGGCCCAAGGAGAGATCTGGCTGACCTTGCGGGGTGAGCAGGATGAAGACCTGGAAAAATTGGATCAATCTGTCTGTACTCTGGCTGAAACCCTGGCACAAGCCCATCATCTAAAGCTTTCTGCCACAAGGCAGGATGTGTTTCCCGCCACGGTGAATCACCCTGCCTGCACAGAAAAAATAAACAGAGTATGCCAAGGGGTTCTTCTGCCCCAGCCTATGCGGTGGAGCGAGGATTTCGGCCATTATCTCCATCGCTGTCCAGGCGCCTTTTTCGGCATTGGCGCCGGCGAAGAACAGCCTCCCCTGCATACAGAGCATTACGAATATCCGGATGCCCTCCTGTCCCCCACCATAGAAGCTTTTTGGCAGTTGATCTGCCAATAACGCCGCAGTAAAAAAATCTGCCGAAAACCTGTACGATTTCCACATCCTTCCGTATGGCACAGTAGCGCTTTTCGTGATCCTTTCTGATCCGGCCAGCCAGACGGAACTTTGCTGCCAGCACCGGAAAACCTTCTTCCTCTGCCGTCTTAGCAAAGCCGGCATATATATTCTTGATGATTATCTTTTGAGGAAAAAATATTAAATTTTGGTTCTTTTATGGTATTATTTTAAATTCACAGTTGATATATCAAACAAAATGATGTAAGATGAAATTATCAAAATAATTGTTTTTCAATTTAGTTGGTTATAAAAAGAAATAATTTAGCTTATAATTATATTTCTACGACGCACAAATTCCCTTAGGATGAATCTAATAAAAAAGAGGTGTTCACAATAGAAAGTATTACTGCTCCTGAACATGAAAAAAAGACCCGCCACAGAAAAAAGAAGGTCTTCAGTATCAAGGAAGCCCAAAAAAGAGCCGTTGCAGAGCTATTGGTTAGAGTATTTTCCATAAAGAATGACGCTCTTACACTTCGATATATCCGACAAAATTGTAGTAGATTTTGATATCCCGGTGGGTTTCCCCATCCAGTTCGTACTTCTCTC
>CAZSBD010000227.1:0-1984 GCA_964605215.1 uncultured Oscillospiraceae bacterium
GTTCTATTTCATCTGTAAATACCCTGTCAAAGAACAAATCACAATTCTGAAACCCAAGCATCATAACCGGAATCACCGTACATCCCTCGGCATAACAGCCATCAGAGCAGAAATTTTCTGTTACTCTTGTAACAGCCGAAATGATAACCTCAGAACCTTTTATCGTATCCTCGTAAGTGTCACAGCATTCAAATTCTACATTCTGTACGTTTCTATATCTTTCTATCATCCTTTCTTCCTGCCCGTTATGTCGGTACAACCGAACTGTAAGCTTCCGTTCTTTTATTTCCCCAAGCAAAATATCTAAGCAGGCTGTCATGATGTTTCCCAGACCAATCAGGCCTATCTTGGTAAAATTGCTCTTGCCATACAGAATAGCTGAATATGCTGCAATCGCCCCGGATCGGATCGTTGTAATATACTCAGCATCCATCAAAGCCTTTAGAATTCCTGTGTCTGCTTCGTACATCAGCATGTCGCTCATCATAACAGAACGGTGTTCTCCTTGCTTTAAACCATGTCTCCCGATCATCTTAACGACCGCAATATTTTCCTGCTCATAAAGAGAAGGCATTATGGCATAATAATCTCCATCAGCCTGGCTGAGCCTCGGCTTGACGGGCATCTGAAAATTGTTCTTGTTCCTTAGTACGTAGTCCACCCACTCATAATATTCATGTGGTGCAATACCCCCCCCCCGATTTGCCTCATGGTGTCAAAATCCAATACTTTAATCATCTCTTTTTCTCCTGTTCCCTAATTTGATATGTGTTTGCTCCGCCCACTTATATAATCCCCTTGTTTTCCAAGTTGCTAAATGCCTCAATAAGCGTATCATTGTCCTGTACAGTTAATGCCCCGATGTGTCCGACTCTGAAAACCTTATCCTTCAGATCACCACCATTTGGGCAAATCCAGATGCCATACTCATCTTTCAATACTGTAAAAATATCGTAGGCAGATGCAGTTGTTGGATGAAGCGGCGTAACCGCGTTGGATAAAGATTCCGAAGCAACTTCAAAGGGAAGTCCTTTTATTTTGAATCTAAAATCCTCAGCCAATGCAGCAATCCTTTTTGTTTCCGCCTCAACGCCTCCGCGAGCCTCAATCTCAAGCAGCCTTGCATGAATCTGGTAGAGAATGCCTACTGCCGGAGTAAACGGAGTCTGCCCCCGCTCACCATTCTTTAGTGCATCTTTCAGGTTTAGATACATACATCTAACCTCTCTTTGCTCTACCCTCTCGACCGCCTCCGGTGAAAGAACAATCACCGATACACCCGGAGGGCAGGCGAGTGCCTTCTGTGAGCCGGTGAGCAAAACGGCAATCCCGGCATCTTTCATAGCTATCTCATCTGCCAGGAAAGAACTTATGGCGTCAACGATCAGAAAAAGTCCGTTCCTTTTGCAAAAATCACTTATCAGATCCAAATTATAATGTACACCGGTTGAAGTCTCATGGATATTTACAAGAAATCCTGTGTAGCCTTTCCCATCGTACTTATTAAGCTGTTCTGCCCTAATATTTTTGCCGGTCTCCATTTTAATCTCAGTATACGGAATATCATGAATCCGGCACAACTCCACAAAACGCTGTCCAAAGCTGCCGCCATTTATCACAAGTACCTTGTCCTCCGGCGTAAAACAATTCATAACAGCAGCTTCCATCGAAGCCGTGCCGGAGCCTGTAATAAACACGACCCTTGCATCAGCATCAGCCTTGGCAAACTTCTTCATTAGCCTTTCGTTTTCCAGCATCATATCTGAAAACTCCGGTGTACGAAAATACGGCACCTGCTCCGCACCAATCTTTCTAACTTCATCGTCCGACATAACCGGCCCTACTGTAAAATTCAGCATATTTTCTCCTCCTCACATTATCTGCGTTCCTGCAACGCATTACGAAAGCAAGAGAAAAACACCATAAGGATTGGTTTGTCCGGCGCCTGCTCATTCACTCATCACGGTGTATCAATCGTCCTTAT
>CAZSBD010000228.1:0-1979 GCA_964605215.1 uncultured Oscillospiraceae bacterium
CTTCGGACATCTTACTGGGATTTTCCAGCTGGTTTGTCGCATGCTGAAGTCTAAGGTTAAAGAGGTCCTTTTTCAGACTTTCCAGCTTCGCTGTCAGCTCATCTACAGTGAGCTCTCTAATCTCTGCTGCCTTCATCATTATTCACCAACCTTCTCATCGGCACGTACAACGATCTTGGTCTTGATCGGAAGCTTGTGGCTGGCAAGACGGAGCGCCTCACGTGCAACTTCTTCGGATACACCGGCCATCTCGAACATGATGCGGCCCGGCTTTACAACGGATACCCAGTACTCCGGAGAACCTTTACCGGAACCCATTCGGGTTTCAGCAGGCTTCTCCGTTACCGGCTTATCAGGGAAGATCTTGATCCAAACCTGACCGCCACGCTTGATGTAACGCGTCATAGCGATACGGGCAGCCTCGATCTGATTGGAGGTGATCCAGCCCGGCTCAACAGCCTGCAGACCGAACTCACCGTAATTGATGGTATTACCACGCAGAGCCTTGCCCTTCATACGGCCTCTGTGTACTCTGCGGTATTTTACTCTCTTTGGCAGAAGCATTATCTGTTGCCTCCTTCCTGTCTGGGAGCTCTCCGCTCACCTCTGTCACCACGATTGTAGCGGCCGCCTCTGCGGTCTCTGCGCTCACGGCGCTCAGATGCGGGCTTGGGAGCCTCGATGGAACGGCCCAGTCTGGGGCCGCCTGTCAAAACTTCGCCTTTGTAGATCCAAACCTTAACGCCGATCTTACCGTAGGTGGTGTTTGCCTCAGCAAAACCATAGTCGATATCAGCGCGGATGGTCTGCAGCGGGATCGTACCCTCGTGATAGTGCTCGGTACGAGCGATTTCAGCGCCGCCCAGACGACCGGAACAGGTTGTCTTGATGCCCTTCGCGCCCATACGCATTGCACGGCCCATAGACTGCTTCATAGCCCGACGGAAGGAGATTCTCTTCTCCAGCTGAGAGGCGATATTCTCAGCAACCAGCTGAGCGTTGGTGTCAGGATTCTTGATTTCGATGATGGACAGAGATACAGGCTTGCCGATTCTCTTTTCCATATCCAGACGGAGCTTTTCGATTTCAGCGCCGCCCTTACCGATTACGATACCGGGACGAGCACACTGGATAAAGATCTTAACCTTTGTGCTGTCTCTTTCGATCTCAATTGCCGGTACGCCAGCAGCGTACAGCAGCTTCTTCAAATACTTTCTGATTTCATAGTCTTCCACGAGAAGGTTGCCAAACTCATTGTCCTTGGCAAACCAGCGGGAATCCCAATCCTTAATTACGCCGACACGCAGACCGTGCGGATTAACTTTCTGGCCCATAACCTACCTCCTCGTTTATTCTTTCTCACTGAGAACCATAGTGATGTGAGAAGTTCTCTTTAAAATTCTGAATGCGCGGCCCTGTGCACGGGGCATAACTCTCTTCATCACCGGACCCGGTGTTACAAATACCTGGGAGATATAGAGCTTATCCACATCCATATTGTGATTGTTTTCTGCATTTGCTGTTGCACTCTTCAGCAGCTTAATCATATACTCGGAAGCAGCCTTCGGAGTATTGTTGATGATCGCAGCTGCGGTAGCCACATCCTTGCCGCGGATCAGATCACACAGGATCTTTACCTTACGGGGAGCGATGCGGATATTTCTAACATACGCTTTTGCTTCCATTTTCCTTATCCTCCTTCAGCTTACTTGCCGTTATTGGAGGTCTTGCTTCCTGCATGACCCTTGTAGGTACGAGTCGGTGCGAACTCGCCCAATTTATGACCTACCATATCCTCGGTAATATATACCGGAACATGCTTTCTGCCGTCGTGTACGGCAATGGTATGACCTACGAAATCCGGGAAGATTACAGAGGCCCTGGACCAGGTCTTGATAACCTTCTTTTCACCGGCTTCGTTCATTGCGATAACCCTTTTGATAAGCTCAGGAGCCACAAAAGGGCCCTTCTTAATGCTT
>CAZSBD010000229.1:0-1967 GCA_964605215.1 uncultured Oscillospiraceae bacterium
AGGATCTATAGTGATATCGCCAAGGAAACCGGTGCCAGCACGGCAACCATCAGCCGGGTGAATAAGTGTTTAACTTATGGAACAGACGGCTATCAAATGGTTCTGGAAAGGACCCGGAAAGATGAATAGCTATCGTTTCTTAGCCAAATACTATGATGTATTTACCCAGGATGTGCCCTATGATGAGTGGGCGGATTTTCTGGAGCAAATTTTTATGCGGGAAAAAGTTTCGCCTCATTTGATTTTAGATTTGGCATGTGGTACTGGTTCCTTGATCCAGCGGCTGACGGCCAAGGGCTATGAAATGATCGGGGTGGACGGCTCTGAGGAAATGTTGACGATGGCTCGGGAAAAGGCTTATGACGGAATTACACCTATATTTCTTCATCAGTCTATGGAAGATTTAGATCTTTACGGCACTATAGACGCTTGTGTGTGCTGCTTGGACAGTATTAATTATGTAACCGACCCGGAAGCCTTGCGGCGGATCTTTGATCGGGTGGAGATGTTTTTAGAGCCTTATGGGCTTTTTGTTTTTGATATCAACACCCCATGCAAATTTAAAAATTTGGATGGCCAATGCTACGTTCGAGAGGATGAAGATATTTTCTGCGTTTGGCAGGCGGAGGTAGAGGAAGATCTCTGCACCTATTACTTTGATTTGTTTGAGGCGGACGGGGAAGAGGATGTCTGGTACCGTCAGCAGGAGGAGCATCAGGAGCGGATTTACCAGCCGCAGGTTTTGAAAGAGCTTTTGCAGCAGGTGGGCTTCCATGACATCCGGATTTATCCGGAGTTGTCCTTAGATGCTGTGATAGGGCGGGAGGATCGTTTGTTCTTCACCGCCAGAAAGGGAGAATATGGAAGATAGATTGATTCGTGCCATTGTGGTGGATAAAGGAATAAAAATTTCAGCAGTGACAATGAAAAATGCTGTAGAACGGGCCAGACAGATTCATCGGACTTTGCCGGTGGCAACAGCAGCGCTGGGTCGGACATTGTGCGCATCTTCTATGATGGGCGCAGAACTGAAGGCGGAGGACGGCTCTATCACCATTCAGTTTAAGAGTAAAGGCCCCTTAGGCAGCATTGTTACAGTATCAGACTGTGAGGGCAACGTACGGGGGTATGTTCATAACCCTTGCTTGGATCTGCCTTTGCGGGAAAGTGACGGCAAGTTGGATGTAGGACGGGCGGTAGGCCCCGGTTATTTAACTGTTATCAAGGATGTAGGCATGAAGGATCCAGTCAGCGGCACCGTTGCCTTGGTGAATGGGGAGATTGCTGAGGATCTGGCTCAGTATTTTGCGGAAAGCGAACAGGTGCCCTCTGCGGTGGCTTTGGGTGTTCTGGTAGATCGGGATCAAAGCGTGAAACAGGCAGGTGGTTATATCGTTCAGCTGATGCCCGGCGTAGATGATGAAAGCATCACCAAGCTGGAGCAGAATATCGCCAAAGCTGGTGCTGTCACTTCTATGCTGGAGGAGGATATTTCCCTGGAGGATATGGTCAGTCGTGTGCTGGAAGGCTTTGAGGTTGAGTTTTTGCAGAATAGTCCGGTGTCTTATCACTGCAACTGCAGTAAGACTCGGGTAGAGAAAGCCTTAGTCAGCATGGGTCGGCAGGAACTGATGAGTTTGGCTGATAAGGAAGAGGATACCGAAGTGACTTGTCAGTTCTGCGATCAGGTGTATCGTTTTACGCCGGAGGAGCTGAAAACGCTGGTGGAAAATGCAGTGACAAAAAAATAGAAAAACCCCAAAAAATCCTTGACGAATTGCTGCATATGCGTTATAATAAATATCGTCGTCAAGATGAGGACCAAGTTAAGTGGTTAGTGGATTTAAAAAATTCAAAAAGTACTTGACAAACGAAAGTGAATATGGTACAATAAATTGCGTTGTGAGTGATTCGGAAGTTTAGCTCAGCTGGGAGAGCATCTGCCTTACAAGCAGAGGGTCACAGGT
>CAZSBD010000230.1:0-1959 GCA_964605215.1 uncultured Oscillospiraceae bacterium
TCTTGGATAACAGGCCCCTCTGCCGTGGGATCGGAAAAGGGAATGCCCAGCTCGATCAGGTCTGCTCCCGCTTCTTCCATCGCGTAAATGATTTGTTCTGTAGTTTCCAGATCCGGATCTCCGCAGGTGATAAACGGAATAAACGCCTTGCCTCCTGCAAAGGCATCACGAATTTTAATCATAAATATTCTCCCCTCTGTAACGGGCAATGGCTGCACAGTCCTTATCGCCCCGGCCGGAAATGTTGATTACGATGATCTTGTCTTTGCCCATAGTCGGCGCCAGCTTAATCGCGTGAGCCACAGCGTGGGCGGATTCAATGGCGGGGATAATGCCCTCTGTCCGGGACAGGTACTCAAAAGCATCTACCGCCTCATCATCGGTCACCGGTACATACTGAGCACGGCCCTGATCGTATAAGTTGGCATGCTCCGGCCCGATACCCGGATAATCCAAACCGGCGGAAATGGAATACACCGGTGCGATCTGGCCATATTCGTCCTGGCAGAAATAGGATTTCATCCCGTGGAAAATGCCCAGACGACCGGTTGCTATGGTAGCAGCCGTCTCCTTGGTATTCACACCCCGGCCTGCAGCCTCACAGCCGATAAGCTGTACTTCCGGATGGGGAATAAAATGATAAAAAGCGCCGATGGCATTGGAACCGCCGCCTACACAAGCCATCACCACATCGGGCAGTCGCCCTTCCTTCTCCAGCATCTGTTCCTTGATTTCTTTGGAAATCACCGCCTGGAAATCCCGGATCATAGTCGGGAAGGGATGAGGTCCCATAACAGAACCCAGCACATAGTGGGTGTCATCGATCCGGCTGACCCACTCCCGGAAAGTTTCGGAAACCGCATCCTTAAGCGTTGCGGTGCCGCTGGTCACCTCATGCACCTTGGAACCCAGCAGCCGCATCCGGTATACGTTCAAAGCCTGCCGCTCGGTGTCCAGCTTACCCATATAAATCTCGCATTCCAAGCCTAAAAGGGCTGCCGCTGTAGCGGTTGCCACGCCATGCTGACCGGCGCCGGTCTCTGCAATGACACGGGTCTTACCCATTTTTTTTGCCAGCAGGCATTGGGCAATGGCATTATTGATCTTATGGGAGCCAGTATGGTTCAAATCCTCCCGCTTCAGATAAATCTTAGCGCCGCCCAAATCCTTTGTCATGCGCTCTGCGTAATACAGGCGGGAGGGTCTGCCGCAGTATTCATCCAGCAGTTCCTTGAGTTCCCGGTTAAATTCCGGGTCATTTTTATAATGGTTGTATGCCTCTTCCAGCTCCATGACGGCATTCATCAGGGTTTCTGGAATATATTGTCCGCCATGGACACCAAATCTTCCGTTAGACATGTCTGACCTTCCTCACAATCTCTTGTATTTTTTGGGGATCCTTTTTTCCTTCTGTCTCCGCCCCGCTGGACACATCCAGCCCATAAGGATGGAGGGTTTGAATGGCCTGTTCCAGATTATCCCCACGAATCCCACCGGCCAATAAATAAGGCCTGTTCATTTCTGAAATCAGGGACCAATCAAAGCTTTGTCCTGTCCCTGTGCCATTATCCAGCAGAATGAGGTCCGCCTTGCTGGCCTTTGCCAGCTCCAGATCTCCCTGAGACCGGATGCGAAATGCTTTCCAAACCGGCTTGCCGCCGTTTAAAGATTTGAGCCGGAGAATCTCTTCATCTGTCTCTCTGCCGTGGAGCTGGGCCGCCGTGATGACCCCTTCCCGCTGCAAAGCGGCGATTTTCTCCAAAGGAGCATCTACAAACACCCCAACCGGACATATCTCCGGAGCAAGCCCCGCCCGTAGGCGGCGCAGCTGGTCACAGCTCACATTCCGGTGGCTCTTGGGAAAATCCACGATAAAGCCAGCGTAATCCGGCTGGGCCTCATTGATGTACTGGATATCCTCAGGCCGAAACAAACCGCAAATTTTAATTTTCGTCATCT
>CAZSBD010000231.1:0-1952 GCA_964605215.1 uncultured Oscillospiraceae bacterium
AACTGGGAGAATACGTTATTCCATACCTCCATATATCTGTCGCAGTCACAGCCAACCGTACAGCCTGGCTTACCGCAGCCGTATTTTTCACCCCGATCATAATAGATCTCGGAACAAGGGCCACAGGGACCGGAGCCATGCTCCCAAAAGTTATCCTCCTTGCCAAAACGAAAGATCCGTTCAGCTGGCACACCGATATCTTCATTCCAGATTTTAAACGCTTCGTCATCATCCACATAAATAGATGGATACAACCGTTCCGGATCTAAACCCATAACCTGTGTCAGGAATTCCCAGCTCCATTCCAGCGCTTCCTTCTTAAAATAATCGCCAAAAGAGAAGTTACCCAGCATCTCGAAAAAAGTACCATGGCGGGCAGTCTTACCAACATTTTCAATATCGCCTGTACGGATACATTTCTGGCAAGTGGTGATTCTAGTTCTCGGCGGCTGAATCTCACCAGTAAAGTAAGGCTTCATCGGAGACATACCTGCATTGATGAGGAGCAGAGATTTATCGCTCTGCGGAACCAGCGAAAAGCTGGGCAGGCGAAGATGTCCCTTGGACTCAAAAAATGACAGATATTTTTCCCGGATTTCATTCAATCCCATATACTGCATATTGTTTCCTCCAACTATTTATAAATATTTTTGTTAAAAATAAAAAGCTTCCGCCCTTTTAGGGGCGAAAGCCTTGTTTCACGGTACCACCCTAATCCGTCTGCAAGCAGACCTCTTAGATTGCTGATAACGGAGCAGACCCGTTCCGGTTTTCCAGAAAACTCAGAAGCAGCTGTCATAGTTCCCAACGCCAAGGGCTTCCACCTATCCCCTCTCTCTGTTGACGGTTTCCTATGACTCCTTTCGTCATCGTCATTTAGAAATTATAAAACTAATATCATTTTAGCATAAAATCTCTTTTTGTCAATCCATTCTCTTTTTTCGCCGTAAGATCCCGTAAGGATCTGCCTGGAAAGGAAACTGAAAGCGAAGCTTCATTCCCGGATGCCGGGCTACTTCCAGTTTTTCCCCTGCCTCATCAAAAAATTCGGAGGCTTTAAAAACGTAAGGCTCTTTACCCGGCTGCATCAGTTCCAGCTCATCATCCTGGTAAAAGCGGTTTTTTAAAATAAACCAAGCTGTGCCGTCTACTTTCTGAGAAATCGGCATGGCTGTGATCTCCCAATCCCGGATATAATGAGAATCCTCATAATGCTCACTGTTTGGCTCATTATAATAAAAACCGGTATAGTAGTTACGGTGGCTGACCTTATAAACCTCTTCCAGAATATGTGGCGGCAAGATAAAATCATCGGAAGGATGGGCAAAGTAAGCATCCACCGCCTGCCGGTAAGCGTTGGTGATAGCAGCGGTATAATAGGCTGTCTTGGCCCGACCTTCAATCTTGAAGGAATCAATACCCGCCTTAACCAGATCGGGAATATGTTCAATCATACATATATCCTTGGAATTATACAGATAGGTGCCTTTTTCATCCTCTTCTATAGGAAAATATTCTCCCGGTCTGGTTTCCTCCATCAGGCTGTATTTCCAGCGGCATGGCTGGGCGCAGGCTCCCCGATTGGCGTCCCGTCCCGTGAGATAATTGGAGATCAAACAGCGCCCGGAATAAGAAATGCACATCGCACCATGGACAAAGGCCTCCATCTCCAAAGTCTTCGGAGTATTCGCCCGGATTTCTGCAATTTCCTGCAAGTTCAGTTCTCTTGCCAGAACCACCCGCTGGGCGCCAAAATCCGCCCAGAAATTAGCAGCTTCCGCATTCAAAATGCTGGTCTGCGTGCTGATATGCACAGGAATATCCGGCGCGTATTTTTTTGCCAGACGCAGAACACCAACATCCGCAATGATCATAGCATCCACTGAAAGCTCCTGCAGCTGCCGGAAATAATCCGGCAGTCTAGGAAGCTCCCAGTCATGAGGCATTGTGTT
>CAZSBD010000232.1:0-1948 GCA_964605215.1 uncultured Oscillospiraceae bacterium
TACGCAAATCCATGCGCAATTCTGAGAGCCTCTGTAATGCTGCTGGAGCATATTGGTTATGTTGAATTAGCAAAGAAACTGGATCGCGCTTTGGATATTTGCAGCGCAAACGCAGCAGTTGTGCCTACCGGCAAGGCGGACGGCGCTACCGCTGAACAGTTTGCTCAGGCAGTTTTGGATCAGATTTCTCAGCTTTAATTTTTTACACATATATAAAGCAGGAGTCTAAAAATATGTATGAATTTGAGAAAAAAAAGGAAATTTCTCAAGCTGTTATCAATCGAATGCCTCGATACTATCGCTACATATCGGAATTGAAAAAGCAGAATGTTACCCGGATTTCTTCTAAAAATCTTGCTAGTATTATTGGTTTGACGGCTTCACAGGTTCGCCAGGATTTTAATTGTTTTGGCGGGTTTGGGCAGCAGGGCTATGGCTATAATGTGGAAAAGCTGTGTGAGGAGCTGGAGGATATTCTGGAACTTCGGCGCAACAAAACGGCAATCGTGGTTGGTGTTGGTAATATTGGACGGGCACTTATCAAGAATTTCAATTTCTATAGCAGTGGTTTTCAGCTGGTTGCTTGCTTCGACACCAATCCAGACGTAATCGGTAAGACTTATAATCATATTACTGTGCTGGATTCCAAGGATCTTCGAAAATTTGTGGCAGAGGAAAAACCGGATATTGCGGTTCTGACCTTGCCAAAAGAGGTTGCAGTCCGTGTTGCTGATATGCTGGTAGAATGTGGAATTCGTGGCATTTGGAATTTCACCAACGTAGATTTAAAATTTGATCAGATTGCAGTTGAGAATATCCATTTTTCAGATAGCTTAATGCATCTTTGCTATGAAGTAGGGTAAAAATAAAAGGGAGCGCTGCAGAATTTTACGTTCTGCAGCGCTCCCTTTTTGTCATATAAAATCCTTAAGCCAAATAAGAGATTAACTTTTGACTTAGCACATTTAAATGCATTTCTTTGATGTCCAGTCCTGTGCGTCGAGCCATAACTGTTGCTGTTTCTGCTGCTGTTAGAGGAAAGAGATATCCAAAAATAATACATGCTTTTACCTCTTGAGCCAGTGCCTGAATCGGTTTAGCGACTTCCAGCGGTAAAGGGGAGGTGAAAAAGTAGGAAATTTTATATAAACTTTCCTGAGACAATCCTTTTTCCATTTTATCCTTCCAAATTAAGGTATGACTGCGGGAGATATTTTTATGCAACTCCCGTTGACATATCATTTGGTACGCAGTTCCATAATCCTGTCTCAAAATACTGTAAATGCATTGGTCTTCAAAATCCGGATCTTTGGTGGCAGAAACAGGAAGAGAAGCCACTAGATTTTTACCGGACTCCGTCAGATAATAGATCGGTTTCAGATTTGAGCATGAAGCCAATTCCGATTCCGATAAATGAGTCAGGATTCGCTGTGTTAATTCTTTTTTGTTGCCAGTTTGGGAAAGATTGAACTTTTTTAAAATAGCCTTTAATTCTTTGCTGCTGAATAGCTGTAAATGATAGGGAGGATCTGAAACCAATAAAAGTTTTTTTTCCAAAAATAAAGAGATCAGTTCATCTGGATTCAAATTATATTCGAATTTCCAATAATCTGCTATGTAGGGATGTACGGCATCCTTGCAATCCATATATTTTAAAAAGTTTTTTTCCAAAGCGGTTAAATGAACAACAGGTTGTTCTGCCGATTCTTTCTGTTTAGGGACAGGCATCACCAGTTCCGGCTGGGCTTTTGAGGCAGCCGCTTCTTCTTTTCTGGATTTAAAGATCGAGAAAAAGCCCATCTCAGATACGCTCCTTGCTTTATCTAGAATAAAAATTATGAAGTAGCCATTCATAATTTGTAAAAAAAGAGACGATGTTATCATCGTCTCTTGTGGCAGCGGTATAAGGATTCGAACCTCAACATACGGAGTCAGAGTCCGCTGTGCT
>CAZSBD010000233.1:0-1941 GCA_964605215.1 uncultured Oscillospiraceae bacterium
ACCATTTTAAATACCATTCGCCAGCTGTTCCCAGAATGTCAACGGGTAACCAGCTACGGCTCACCCAAGAGCATTCTAGTGAAAAAGCCGGAGGAGCTGAAGGCTCTGGCGGAAGCGGGCCTTTCTATGATCTATTTGGGTTTGGAATCCGGCAGCGATGTAATCCTGAAAAAGGTGAACAAGGGAGCCACAGCGGCAGAGATCATCAAGGCAGGCCAAATGGTCAAAGATGCCGGGATAAAGCTGTCTGTTACGGTGGTCAACGGCTTGGGCGGCAAGGAGCTGTGGGAAGAGCATGCCATTGAGACAGGCAAGGCTCTGACCCAAATGAAAGCGGATTACATCGGATTGCTTACTCTGTATTTTGAGCTGGATACCCCTCTCAAGCGTGACTGGCAGGCAGGTCGTTTCCAGATGCTTTCTCCCAAGGAGATCGCAGCGGAGACCCTGCTGATGATTGAACATATCGACAGCCAAGGCAGTATCCTGCGGGCGAACCATGCTTCCAATTATGTCAGCGTCGGCGGCACCCTCAACCGGGATAAAGAAGAGATGATCGCCAAGCTGCGGCGGGCTTTGGACGGCAAGGTGAAATTCCGGCCGGAAGCCTTTCGGGCAAGATAGTAAAATTAAGGCAGTTTTTCAGGTTGTGAAGGAACTGCAGCTTTTATAACCAGAAAGATCCACCATATGTGAATGGTGGAGACTGTCGAAAAACTGAGGAGCTGAATCCATACGTTCAGCCCCTTTTTTATACTTTTACCGGATGGATTTGATTTTTGTCCCTTTGAGCTTAGGCGGTTTCAACTGCACCTGCAGCAGCACGAGAGCCGCCAGCACCAGCAAAATACCGCACACGCTGCTGATCGTAGGAATCTCGTGAAAAACCGTAATCCCGATTACGGATGCGGTAATGGGCTCTATCGTTGCCATGACCGCTGCCTTGGAATTTTCTACCACGGTCAGACCCGTAGTATAAAAAATATAAGGCAAAATGGTGGTAATCAGTGCATACAAGAGCAGATAACTGACAACTGGCACCGGACTCAGCGCTACTGCCTGACGAATTTGCGCAAAATCTGTGAGGAACAGGCCGCCTATGCTGGCAAAGAGAAACGTATAGGCGGTGATGGTCAGCGGATGGTAGCCTCGGATCAGGGCATAGCGGGAAAAGATGCTGTACAAAGCATAACCAAAACCCGAACCAAGACCCAAAAGAATGCTCAATCCGGTCAGGCCGCCGCCGGTCAACACCCCGCTGACCAGCGCACAGCCGCCAAAGGCCATAGCCAAACAGATAAGCTTTTGCCCAGTCAGATGCTCCCGGAACAAAAGCACAGACATCAGCATCACAAAAATCGGCGAGGTATACAGTAAAATCGCCGCCACGGACAAGGATGTCATCTGGATGTTCCGCAGATAGCAATAGTTAAACATCAGGATGCTCAAAATTCCGGTGCCCAAAAAACACCACAGATCCCGAAAACGTACCCGCAGCAGTTCCCGTTTAAAAATCAGCAAACCCACGATCACACACAGAGCGGTTAAAGCGGCACGGATCTCCGTAATCTGCATCGCATACAGGCCGTGATCATTTAAAAACCGGACAAAAATACCGGTGCTGCCCCACATGCAGCCTGCTGCCAAAATTAAAATGGAAAATAAACCTTTCATTTCTCGCTTCTCCCAGAACGACTACCGATAACTTTTTCCGGTGGTCTGCCGCATGGTGATCTCAATGACCGTCATATTGCGTATCCGATCC
This sequence comes from uncultured Oscillospiraceae bacterium, assembly GCA_964605215.1. Taxonomy (GTDB): domain Bacteria; phylum Bacillota; class Clostridia; order Oscillospirales; family Butyricicoccaceae; genus CAZSBD01. The sequence goes on from CAZSBD010000233.1 coordinate 1,766, forward strand.
TCTGATAGATCTATGGTTTCCTGCCCCTCCGGCAGATACTTTTGGGCAAAAGCATCCAAAATCTCCCGCTTTAACTCCTGATCCTCCATCATAACAGCGTCGCCTAAAATTTCCACCCATTCATAAACAGCGTTTTCATCCCCCTGCACGCCTAAGCTGGCTGTCAAAACACCCTG
>CAZSBD010000234.1:0-1933 GCA_964605215.1 uncultured Oscillospiraceae bacterium
AACACAACAATTATCTGGCAGTAGCATAAAACTGCCACCAGACCAAAATCTGATAGCAGAAAAACTTTATTTTTTCAATTGTCTACTTGACGGGGAGCGGTTCAGGCTGACTGCCGGGTTTCTCTTTATTTGTGATACTTGCCACCGGTCTGGATCTGGAAGCTGCGGTACAACTGTTCCAGTACCATCACCCGAGCCAGATGATGGGGAAAGGTCATTTTAGACATGGACAGCTTCAACTGTCCCATTTTTTTAATATCCGGTGAAAGACCTACCGAGCCGCCAAGGATGACACAAAGCTTAGAGGCTCCCCGGAGAGTCAGATCTGCCAGCTCCCCAGCCAGTTCCTCACTGGAAAGGTTTTTTCCCTCAATGCACATGGGGATAACTGCCGCCCCTGCCGGAATCTTTTCCCGGATGGCCGCAGCCTCACTGTCCAAAGCCTGCTGAATTTCTCTTTGAGAAGGGGTTTCGGACAGTTTTTCCTCTTTTAGCTCCAGAATCTCCAGCTTGCAATACTTACGCAGCCGCTTTTCGTATTCCTGAACAGCATCCTTCCAAAAGCTTTCCTTCAGCTTGCCTACGCAGATCAATCGAATGCCAAGCATGGCGCTCCTCCCTCCAGCAGCAGCGGCTGTTCCATTGCCTTCACCGGCGCCACGGTCACCTGACACTGCAGGTTTTCTTTTGCCAGCCGCTGGGCAGTGACCTGCCGGGCCAACTCCGGCCGGTTGTTGGTCTCGCTCAAATGAGCTAGAATCAGATTGCGGGTGCCGCTGCGCACCAGATCACAGGCGCAGGCAGCGCAGTCCTCATTGGAAAGATGACCCCGATTGCCCCGGATACGGGCCTTAAGATGCTCGGGATAAGGCCCCCAAGCCAGCATATCCAGATCATGGTTGGATTCCAGCACCACCGTGTCGCAGCCCAGCAGTTCCTCCTCTACCGTAGAAGGCATAAAGCCCAAATCTGTGGCAAAGCCCAGCCGGCCGCCTCGCCATGAAAAGACATAGCCCACGCTTTCCTGACAGTCGTGAGGCGTGCGGACGGACTGAATCTCCGTCTGTTCCAGACCGAACCGGCTGCCGGCTAAAAATTCCGAAATTTTTCCCTGGGCGGCAGGCAGCTTTTCGCAAATCTCCCAAGCCGTTCCCACGCTGGCATAAAGGGGAATCTCATAATTTTTTATCAGGGTTTCCAACCCTTTGATATGGTCACTGTGGGCATGGGTCAGAAGAATGCCGGTTAGTCCCCCGATCTCCAGTCCCAATCCGGCCAGAGACTTTTTCAAGCTGCGGACAGAGACCCCCATATCAATGAGAAACCGGGATCCGCCGCAGCAGATCAGAGAGCAATTCCCCTTGGAGCCGCTGGCAATGCTGTAATAATAATCCATTCTAAGCCTCTTACAAAAATACGGGCGAAGAATTCTCTCCGCCCGGCTGCTTTGCTGTGTGTTTACGCCTCTTCTTCCCGCACGTCTTCATCGGGAATTTCCGCCCGGTACATATCCGCGCCCAGATTGACCAGCTTTTCCACCAGATTTTCGTAGCCACGCTCAATGTTGGTGACCTCTTCCACCTGGGTGACGCCCTTGGCCGCCAGTCCCGCGATTACCATCGCCGCGCCTGCCCGCAGGTCAAAGGCCTTGACCGGTGCGCCGATGATCTCCGGCACGCCTTGGATCACAGCCACCTGACCGTCTACCTTGATGTTGGCGCCCATTTTATTCAGCTCATCTACATAGCGGTAACGGGTCTTCCAGACGCCTTCCGTAACAATGCTGGTACCTTCCGCCAGACACAGAACCGTAGTAATCTGAGGCTGCATATCTGTGGGGAAACCGGGATAGGGCATGGTTTTCAGATTGGTTTTTTTCAAATGATCCACCCGGCGAACCAAAACCGCGTCATCAAATTCCGTGATCTCCACA
>CAZSBD010000235.1:0-1919 GCA_964605215.1 uncultured Oscillospiraceae bacterium
AGGCAGATATTGATGTGCTGGAAGCCTTGAAAGCCCATCTGGAAGAGGGTAAATCCGTGCGGACCTTCCCGGATTACGAAGATCATAGGGAATTTATTGACTCCATTGATCTGCTCAGCGGCAAGCCGGTGATTTATGCAGCCAATATGGACGAAGGCGGCTTTACCGGAGACGCAGTGGAATCTGAGCGGTTCCAGGCAGTTCAAAAGATTGCCGAGGCAGAAGGCTCTCAGGTACTGCCCATCTGCGCCAAGCTGGAGGAGGATATCACCGGCATGGATGAGGAAGATAAGCAGATGTTCCTGGAAGAGCTGGGCTTGGAAGAATCCGGCCTGGATCGTCTGATTCGGGTTTGTTATGATCTGCTGGGTCTGATGAGTTATCTGACCGCCGGCGAACCGGAGGTTCGGGCCTGGACCATTAAAAAGGGTACCAAAGCGCCCCAGGCTGCCGGTAAGATCCATACAGACTTTGAGCGGGGCTTTATTCGGGCGGAGGTGGTCAGCTATGATGACCTGGTGGCATGCGGCAGTCTGGTGCATGCGAAGGAAAAGGGCTTGGTTCGTTCGGAAGGCAAGGAATATGTAATGCGGGACGGGGATGTCGTATTATTCCGCTTTAATGTGTAGACCTGAGAGGTCGCAAACAAAGTGAGGTAAGATAAATGGTACATGACAGAGATGACGATCTGAACGAGATCGTCAGAGAAGTCAAGGGATATGCGGAAGAAGAGGCTGTTCAAGAGATTGCCCAAAACGTAGAAAAAGAGATGGGAGCGATCCAGCAGGCACCGGTACAGCAGTTGACAGAAACAGAAGAAAAGAAAGAGATAAATCCGGAAGATAGAAAAGCGTCCCGCAAGGCTGGCCGGGGGAAAAAGCTCCTCATCGGCGGATGCGCGGCGGCGGTGGTGCTGTTCGGTGCGGCGGCCGGTTATACGGCGGCCTATCCTAACATCCATTTCGGGGTTCATTGTCAAGGGATATCTCTGTCCGGTATGACCTTAAGTCAGGCAAAAACTGCTTTAGGAGAGCAGTCAGACGCGATTTTGCAGGGAAAAAAGGTAGAGATTGAAATTGATGGGAAAACTTATGATATCCATGTTCCTGCGGTAGCTAAGGGGATAGACAGCGAGGAAAGCGCACAAAATGCCTACGCTTATACCCATGAAGGCTCCTTTCTGACACGTATGGGGCATGCCGTAGGCGCTCTGCTGGGCGGTGCGGATGTTCCTATGGCAGTTACGGTGGATTCGGATCAGATCCAGGAGCGGTTTGACGAGATTTCAGAAGAAGCTCTGGTAGCGCCTACCCCGCCCAAGTATGAGGTACAAGGGGATCAGCTGATTGTGACTATGGGTGTGGACGGCGTCACCTTCGACCAGAAAAAGGCTTTGCAGGAAATCAAAGAAAAAATTGCCGTTTTGGATTTTACACCGTTGAAAGTGGATATGACCACACAAAAGGCACCGGAGCTGGACTTTGAGCAGATGAAAAAGGATATAGACTGCCAGCCGGAAAACGCAAAGGTGGATACCGCTGATGGCAGTACCATTATTGCGGAAAAAGCCGGCGTGGAAGTGGATTTGGAAAAGGCCAAGGAGATTGTAGGTCGTGGTACGGAAAAAAGCTATTCCATTCCTGTAACTCTGACTCCGGCAAAAATCACGGCGGAAAAGCTGAAATCCGTGCTGTTCCGGGATACCCTGGGTACAGCCACCACCAACCTGAACGCGGGTCAGACAAGCCGGACCAGCAACGTGCGGCTGTCTGCGGAATTTATCAATGGTACGGTCTTGAATCCGGGAGATCAATTTTCTTATAATGATACGGTGGGACCGAGAACAGCGGAGCGGGGCTTTAAAAACGCCATGGTTTTTCAGGATGGCGGCGTGGTGGAAGGCCTGGGCGGCGGTATCT
>CAZSBD010000236.1:0-1888 GCA_964605215.1 uncultured Oscillospiraceae bacterium
AGAAAGTTTTTCCTGGACTTCATTTTTCTCTTTTTCAGCCTTATTATGAATTTCCTCATAATACTTATCAGCCTGTTCATGCTTAGATTTAGAATAAGCATTTCCATCTGTTACGCCAGAAAGGGCTTCTTGAGCTAAAGCAAGATCAGTTTGTGCTTTTTTTAGTTTGCTGCGATAAACGAAGAATCCAATTGGTAAAACCAAGCACCATACAATTGCAATAATCCCTAAAATAATATTCACTATCTTACCTCCTTTGATTGACAAGCTTTGCCAATCTGTGTTAAAATTTTTTTGGAAATGACCGTTTCCACATTCTCCCCTTGTCGGTGTACCAGACCGGCAGGGGGCTTTTTTATTTCCAAATAAAGTCTTAACCGGAAATTTATTACAATGATTTTACCTTGCATCACCTATAAAATGGTGTGCGAGGTGATACTATGAATTATAAAAATTATCAACAGGCTAGAGATAAATCCTGGGAGGTGCTGATCGACTGCAAAATCTCTAAAATGCCTGTAAACGTTGTAGAAATATGTAATTTTTATGATTTCTCTTTATTCAGCTATGTAAAAGGGAAGGATCTTATTGATTTTTTCCACTTAGGATACCAAACAAAGAAAAGCGATGGGTTCACTGTCTACCACAAAAATAAATATTACATATTTTATAACGAACGGCGCAGCCTTGAACGTTGTCGGTTTACGATAGCACACGAATTGGGTCATATCTTCTTAGGGCACCTGCAAGACAATCAAGTAACCAGCATAAATCGGGAACCCGATCCAGCAGACACCAAGGAGGAACATATGGCGAATATTTTTGCAAGCCGGCTTTTAGCCCCGGCTTGTGTTCTGTACGAACTAAATATATTATCGTCAGAAAAAATCGCAAAACTGTGTGATATTTCTATCCAATCAGCAGAATTCAGAGCCAGCCGGATGCAAATTTTAAATGCGAGAAACGCTTATTATAGATCAGGTCTGGAATTGCAGGTAAGGGATCAGTTCGACCTGTTTATCAAAGATTGGTTGTCTGCTCACACTCTTTGAGGATCTGTTCTAATTCTTCATCTGTTCCATCTACATAACCCTGTACGGTGTCGCCGCCTCTGGCAGCAATAGATATGGGCTGCCGTTTAGAAAGCATTCTTTCATACTCCTTATCTAAAACTACATCAACCACATCTTTACCGTGCTCATCCAGAGTGCGGTATTTTTTTATACGCGACAGTTCATCGGCGCTAACTAACTGGGACTGCTTTTTTCCTTTAGGATCTAAATCATCTAGTGTGTACCCAATGGTATGAACTAAAGTTTTCATTGTTTCTATGCTTGGGTTTTTTGTAATCCCAGATGTGATTTTGCTTAGTGTTCCTTTTGGAACACCGGATTTACGACTAATCTCATCGAGACTTAGGCCGGAACGTTTCCGCAATTCATTAAAGGCATCCAACCAATACAAAGTAAACACCTCCTCTTTATATTTTCATTGTACCGAATAAGAAAATGCCTGTCAAGAAGAAAATTTCCGGATTAGGAAATAAATTTTCTAAAAAGTAGTTGACAGTTTCCGAATATGGGTATATAGTAAATACATAAATTCCAAATATGGAAACGAGGTGATCGTAATGAATGTTGTGTATCCAGTTTTGACCGGCGCAATCGCGTCCAGAGGAATAAAGAAAAAGGCCATTGCAGAGGCCCTTGATATTGATCCTAGAACTCTTCGCAATAAGTTAAATGGAACAAGCGATATTTCGCTTCCGGAGGCTCAAACGATTCGAATGAAGTTCTTTCCGGACATTCCAACTGAAGAACTATTCTCAACAGACGAAGAAACCCAGCACCCAGCATAGAAGGAGGTAATCTTTATGACAGGAGAGGAA
>CAZSBD010000237.1:0-1864 GCA_964605215.1 uncultured Oscillospiraceae bacterium
GACTGGCTTTCCGGATTTGCCGCTCATCATCCTTTAGCGTTTCTTCCAGCGGAGAAAATCAGGATCTATCCGCCAGAGCATGTTTTGCAAGCAGAGGAGTTGTGGTATCGATATAGCGCGGAAGGGCCGGATGTGGTAAAAGGCTTGTCCCTTGAGGTTAAAAAGGGAGAATTTCTCGCCATATTGGGCGGCAACGGAACGGGAAAAACCACCAGTTTAAAGCTGCTGTCCGGCCTTTTGCAGCCCTATCGGGGACAAGTTGCTTTTCATGGTACCGTAGGCATGCTGCCGCAAAATCCCCAGGCGTTATTTGTTAAAAAGACCGTCCGAGAGGATTTGCTGGAAATTATGAAGGATAAAAAAATACCCCAGAATAAAAAAGAGGCAAATGCCGCCCGGATTGTAGCTTTGTGCAGGCTGGAAAAGCTTTTGGACCGGCATCCCTATGATCTTTCCGGCGGTGAGCAGCAGCGGGCCGCGTTGGCTAAGATTCTGCTCCTGGAGCCGGACATTCTGCTGATGGATGAACCAACAAAAGGCTTGGATGGGGAATTTAAGCAAATTTTTGCCGAGATTGTGCAGAATTTGCTTCGGCAAGGAGTGGCGGTTTTGATGGTCAGTCATGATATTGAATTTTGCGCCCAATACGCCCACCGCTGCGCTTTGTTTTTTGACGGCAGTATTGTGACCCAGGATTCCCCACGAAAATTCTTTTCGGGGAATCATTTTTATACCACTTCTTCTAACCGGATTGCCCGGTCATGGTGTCAGGAAGCAATTACACCGGAGGATGTCATTGGGATTTGCGGGGGAAAGTTGCCGGATAAACCGGTTTTGCCGGAGACAGATGGCTTTCTGCCGCAGCCGGAAGAAGAAAGCCCGGATTGGAAGCCGCCCAAGCTGCCATGGTGGAGAAAGCTAGTGGCTGTGGTTTTCGGCCTGATTGCTTTGGGGATTTTTGTGCAGGCTGCAGGCGTGTCTGATCTGACAGCTCTCATCGGACAAGAGGGAATGACAGCTTTGGCTGGCAGGCAAATGGAGATGTATGGAATTTTTATCCTGTCCTTGTTTGTATGTGCTGCGGCCATTGGACGGCGTTCCCGACCGCCGAAGATAGCGCAAACGCCCAAGGAGAAGCGCAAACTGACCAAGCGTACTATGGTCGCAGCAGGTCTGATTTTGCTCTTTATTCCGTTGACTCTGTTTGTTGGTGTCTATTATTTAGGCGACCGAAAATATTATTTTATTTCCCTTTTAATCTTGCTGGAGACCATGTTACCCTTTTTTCTGGTGTTTGAGGGACGCAAGCCTCAGGCCAGGGAATTGGTGATGATTGCAGTATTATGCGCTCTGGCAGTTGCGGGACGGGCGGTATTCTTTATGCTGCCTCAGTTCAAGCCGGTACTGGCTTTGGTCATCCTCTCTGGCGTTGCCTTTGGCGGAGAGACCGGTTTTTTAGTGGGAGCGGTGACAATGCTGGTATCCAATATGCTATTTTCTCAAGGGCCTTGGACGCCGTGGCAAATGTTTGCTATGGGCATCATCGGATTTCTTGCTGGCGTGCTGTTCCGCAAGGGATGGCTGCGGCGCAGCCGAGGATCTTTGTGTTTGTTCGGCGCTTTTGCCGCTATTGTAATTTACGGCGGTATTATGAATCCGGCCTCTGCCTTACTGTGGGCGAACGAACTGAATGGAAAGATGATCTTAACTTATTATATTTCCGGTTTTCCTATGGACTGTATCCATGCTGCTGCCACCGTTTTCTTTTTACTGATTGGGGCGGAACCTATGCTGGAAAAGCTGGATCGGATCAAGGTGAAATACGGTTTGATCCAATAAAATGTAATTCGTGAAGCGGTTGTCT
>CAZSBD010000238.1:0-1842 GCA_964605215.1 uncultured Oscillospiraceae bacterium
ACAGCAGCGAGGAGCGGTACAACTGGGAACTGGTGTTCTGCGAGCTGTATGCCGGGGGCAAGTATAAAAACAACGAAGGGGAAAACTATGCCTTTTCTCTGGGGCTAAACGGTCTGGGTACCTGCGCCACCCAATATTCCTCTGAATATATGGATGTAAAAATTGTTCGGGACGGCTTTGAATATACCCTTCATTTTGAAAAGGGAGAAAACGCTACGGACACGGCGGAGGGTTTTGTCAAAAAGGAAACCTCCTCGAAAAAGACCGGCACTACCATTCGTTGGAAGCCGGATCTTGCGGTGTTCACAGATATCAATATCCCGCTGGATTATTACACCGATGTCCTGAAACGGCAGGCGGTGGTCAATCCCCGGCTAAAATTTATTTTGAAAAACCAGCAGGGCAGCGGCTTTGAGACGCAGGAATTTTACTATGAAAACGGCATTTCCGATTATGTATCTGAGCTGACTCAGGATAACCGGCTGACAGAGATCCAATCCTGGCAGACGGAGCGGGAAGGCCGGGACCGGGTAGACAAGCCGGATTATAAGGTCAAAATATCCTGTGCCTTCTGCTTTGCCAAGATAGGCAGCCGGACAGAATATTATCACAATTCCTCCTGGCTGGAATACGGCGGTTCTCCGGATAAGGCGGTTCGTTCCGCCTTTGTGGCCGGTGTGGACGCATACTTAAAGCAAAACGGCAAATACCAGAAAAACGAAAGCAAGATCACTTACCAGGACATTGCGGACAGTCTGGTTTTGGTGACCAGTTGTTTTTCCACTTATACCTCTTACGAAAACCAGACGAAAAAGTCCATCACCAATAAATTTATTCAGGACGCTATGAATGAGTTTTTCCGGGAACAGCTGGAAATCTATTTTATTGAGAACAAGGCGGAGGCGGAAAAAATTGCCGAGCAGATTCTCATCAACAAGCGGAGCCGGGAGCAGGCGGAAAAAGCCCGGCTGAATATCAAAAAGAAACTTTCCGGCAGTTTGGATATGACCAACCGGGTGCAGAAATTTGTGGACTGCCGCACCAAGGATGTTTCCCGCCGGGAGCTTTACATTGTAGAGGGTGACTCCGCACTGGGTTCTGTCAAGCAGGGTCGGGATTCGGAATACCAGGGTGTGATGCCGGTGCGGGGCAAGATCTTAAACTGCCTCAAGGCGGATTACAACAAGATCTTCAAAAGTGAGATCATTACGGATCTTTTGAAGGTGCTGGGCTGCGGCGTAGAAGTGCAGAGCAAGGCCAATAAGGATCTGAGCACCTTTGACCTTGGCAGTCTGCGCTGGAACAAGGTCATCATTTGTACGGATGCAGATGTAGACGGGTTTCAGATCCGCACCTTGATTTTGACGATGATCTATCGTCTGGCGCCGACCTTGATTCGGGAGGGCTATGTGTATATTGCGGAATCTCCCCTTTATGAAATCGTGTATAAGAACAAAAGCTATTTTGCCTTTGACGAGACAGAGAAAGCCGCCATTCTCAAAAAGCTCTATGGTAAAAAATATACCATCCAGCGCTCCAAAGGCCTGGGTGAAAACGAGGCAGATATGATGTGGGAAACCACCATGAACCCGGAGACCCGGCGGCTGATCCGGGTAATGCCCGAAGAGGCACAGGCTACAGCGGAAATGTTTGACCTGCTGCTGGGGGATAATCTGTCCGGTCGAAAGAACTACATTGCAGAAAATGGCTATCTCTATTTAGATATGGCCGACATCAGTTAAGGAGGCAGCATCCATTTTGGAGAAGAAAATCATATCGGATCAGAGGATCACGGATACCCTCCGGCAAAATTATATGCCCTATGCCATGAGCGTGATCATC
>CAZSBD010000239.1:0-1828 GCA_964605215.1 uncultured Oscillospiraceae bacterium
CTTCACGATATCGGCAAAGCGGTTGACCATGAAATGGAAGGCTCCCATGTGGATATCGGTGTGGCTCTGGCTAAGAAATACAAGGAACATCCGGACATCGTGCATGCCATTGCCGCCCATCATGGCGACATTGAACCTAAGACCATTGTGGCTTGTCTGGTTCAGGCGGCGGACGCTATTTCCGCAGCCCGTCCCGGCGCGCGGCGTGAGGATCTGGAAAACTATATCAAACGGCTGGAGAAGCTGGAAGAAATCGCCAACACCACCCCTGGCGTGGACAGCTCCTATGCGATCCAGGCCGGCCGGGAAATCCGTATCATCGTCAAGCCGGATCAGGTTTCCGACGATGCGATGGTTCTGCTGGCTCGAGATATTTCCAAGAAGATCGAAAGCGAATTGGAATATCCGGGACAGATCAAGGTCAATATGGTTCGGGAAACCCGGGCTATCGACTACGCAAAATAATAAAATCACAAACAAAAGCCCCTGTCTGTAACGGGGGCTTTTTTATGTTCCATAATATACAATCAGCAGATCCACCACTGCGCCATAGCTTTTGGTACCCAGAGTCTGGCTATAGCTTTTTAAAAAGCGGTTGTAGGTTTTTTGAGACGCCTTGGCGGTGACTGTGGTCTGGTACTGCTTCCAAAATTCATTGTTATACCGGATATCCGCCTTGACTCCCTTGGGCAGACTGTCCCGGATGGTCTGCCAGGTCTGTTGATCCTCCCGGTATAAAGCATTGCTCAAATGGATGTAGGCCAGCAGTGCGCCGGAATAAGCATAAACCGGATCTCCACTTTCCATACATGCCGCAATGCCTACGAAATTAGCCTCCTGCTCGGAAGCCACCCCTTTTTGGTGACTGATTTCATGGGCGATGGTAGCAGGCATCAGGCAAGCCGGCATATCCCGGTTGATATTGGCCTCCCCGGTGAAAGGGAATAAAAAACCGGTGAAATTCAGCCGGCTCATAATCCCGGAAAAATGGATTTGCTTGGGCGGCAGGGATTGGGCAGGCAGGAAGGAAAATTTTTCATGGATGCCCTGATATAAAGTGCCGCTGGCCTGTAAGTAGCGGCGGATTTCCGGCTTCATGGTGCCGTCTGCCTGACGGGATACCTGACCGGACAGCTCTCCCAGCCGGTCTGCAAAATACTGGGTCGTTCGGGTCAGCTCCTCCACAGTGGCTTGCCGGGCGTAAATCCCGCTTTGCACCTGAAAAGAATCCGTGTAGTAATACACCCCCCACATCAGACAAAAACCACCGTAAACCGTCACGCCAAAGGTGAGGTACAGCATCAGGCACCGGTAAATGGGCTTAAAAGCAGGCCGTTTTTGCCGAATCAGCAACAGCAGGGTATATACTCCATAGGCCATAAGCAAAACCCCGGCGGCCCCGATGAGTACCTCCGCCACGGAAAAAGGTGCCTTGGCACACAGCTGGGCCAAATGCTGCCTAACGGGCGTAGAAATATGGGTGATGAGGCTGTCTACCGCCCCTTTGTGAGAGCGAAGCAGGCGAAAGGCTGCCAGCCATAAAAGCATAACCGCCAGCCATCTGTGAATCCAGGGACACAGCCGCCACCAGGCCCAAAGCCGTCTGGGCTTTGGATCAGCCGTTAAACTTCTGAGCTGCCGCCGCAACGCCATGCCGGATCACCTCTTCCATGGCCTGGATCACCCGATCTGCCGCCTGTTCCATAGCCTTGGCGTCCTCCCCTTGAAAAGAAGACAACACCCAATCCGCCAGATCATACTCCGGATGGGGCTTTTTGCCCACCCCCACCCGGATGCGGGGGAACTGATCGCTATTGAGCTGATAGAT
>CAZSBD010000240.1:0-1812 GCA_964605215.1 uncultured Oscillospiraceae bacterium
GCTGGGGGTACCGATTATGATTGGTATGTTAATCAATGCCTTGTATAATCTGGTGGATGCTTATTTCGTAGGAGGATTGGGCGAAAGTCAGATGGGAGCGATATCCATTGTGTTCCCACTAGGGCAGGTTGTTGTCGGATTGGGGTTGATGTTTGGTAATGGCGCCGCATCTTATCTTTCCAGGCTGTTAGGCCATGGGGACAGGGGTACCGCAAATAAGGTAGCCAGTACGGCCTTGTACAGCAGCGTATTGGCCGGGGCAATCGTCATTGCATTTACCACGATATTTCTCAAACCGATCCTGGCAGCGTTAGGGGCTACAGACACGATTATGCCTTATGCGGCTGCATATGCCAGAATCTATATCATTTCCTGCATTTTCAATGTCTTTAACGTAACCATGAATAATATCGTATCAAGCGAAGGAGCGGCTAAAACAACGATGTGTGCCCTGTTGGTTGGGGCTGTGTTAAATATTGGTTTAGATCCGGTCTTTATTTATATGCTTGATATGGGGGTTGCCGGGGCTGCCATCGCAACCGCTATTTCGCAGTTTGTTTCCACTTTGGTATACCTCTCCTATGTGCTTCAAAAGAAGAGTGCATTTACTTTTCGTATAAGGGAATTTGCACCAACAAAGCAAATGATGGCGGAAATATTGAAAATCGGTGTTCCTACCCTGACTTTCCAGCTTCTTACCAGCCTTTCCATCGCATTAACCAACCGGGCGGCAGGCGGATATGGGGATGCGGTAATTGCCGGGATGGGAGCTGTCACAAGAGTTACCGCGATGGGCACCTTAGTCGTTTTTGGATTCTTAAAAGGGTTCCAGCCGATTGCCGGTTTCAGTTATGGGGCAAAGAAATTTGACCGTCTCAAGGAGGCTATTAAAACTTCTATCCTGTGGTCCACGATTTTTTGTGTAGCTGCAGGTCTGGTCATGGTTGTATTTTCCAGGCAGATTATCACTCAGTTTACGGACGGGAATGCAGAGCTGATCTTAGTCGGTCAAAAATCTCTCATGGCAAATGGCTTTTCCTTCATGCTGTTTGGATTTCATACGGTATATTCATCGTTATTTCTGGCGCTTGGAAAAGGGGCAGAGGGCTTTATCCTCGGCGCCTGCAGGCAGGGCTTTTGCTTTGTTCCCATGATCCTGATCCTCCCGATGCTTTGGGGAATCAATGGTATTTTGTATGCGCAGCCGATGGCGGATGCCCTTACAGCGGTGATTACGGCGCTTATGGCTTTGCAGGTTCAGAAGGAGTTATCAGCAGCAAGGGCAGAGAAGCTCTCTATGAAACAGTAGTCGCTGTCTATGCTCTGATATTAGCTTTGGCTTTGACAGCATAGAGGCTGCACATCCAGAAAGTTGTTTCCCCATTGGCACATAGCTTCTAAAACAGGGATAATACTGCGTCCGAACGTGGTGAGAGAGTAGATGGTCTTAGGCGGTTTTTCCGGGATGACCTCACGATGTACCATACCGCAGTCCTCCAGATCGTGAAGCTGCTGAGAGAGCATTTTGGGAGTTGCCTTTGGAATAAGACGCTGCAGTTCCATATAATGTAATGGCTGATCAATCAGGTGCCAGAGAATCAAAGGTTTATACTTCCCACCAATCAGAGAAAGAGTGGCTTCTACAGGACAATTAAATTGGATTTTATCGTATTTCATGATGTTCTCCTTTCACGCGGGATACTATCTTTTTGGAAAGTATCTTCCGAAAAAGTGCATTCTTGCGGATGATTTGATTCGTGCTACAATAAGTTCATGGTTGGTTTGACATACCGAATACATGTTATACAGAAA
>CAZSBD010000241.1:0-1770 GCA_964605215.1 uncultured Oscillospiraceae bacterium
CTCTCCTTCATAGCTGCCGGCGGTAATCATATGCATGCCAAAAAAGCCAATGGAGTTCATAGGGAAGGCATGATTATAATGCTTATTGCCCTCAGCCATATTCAGACCCGCAGTTTCGCCCTGAAGATAGGCATTAGGCAAAATGGCAATGACGCTTTGCTGACCCGTGGTCATATCTATACATTCGGAGCAGTCACCTGCTGCATAGATATCCGGTAAATTCGTCTCACTTTTGCCGTTGATGACGATAGCGCGCTTGGCTTGAATGCCGCTTCTTTTGCAAGCTCCATATTAGGCCGCACACCTACAGCGACTACCACCACATCATAAGGAAGTTTGGTACCATCCTGCAAAATAGCAGTATCTTTGGTAAATTTTACAATGCTATTACTCAAATAAAAACGAACATCTTCCTTTTCTAAAAAATGCTGCACAACCTGGGAACCTTGATTGTCCCAAATACGGGGCAGGATGCGATCGGCCAGATCAATCACGGTTATGTCTGCGACTTGATCCCGAATGCCTTCTATGCATTTTAGTCTAATCAAACCAGCGCCGACCACCAGAACATGAGAATCCTTACTTACTTATCATGTTACCTAATTTTTTGGCATCGTCAAGCAACATAAACGTAGTTTTCTGAGAAATTTCGTCAAATCCATCCACAGGAGATATAAAAGGGCGGGAACCAGTAGCAAGAAGCAACTTATCATAGGGAATTTTTTGACTAAATGGCAGCCCAGACACCATTCTTCATTTACATAAACTCGTTTCATGCTTACAACTCCTTATTCACCGGCAATCAGATTGATCAGACGCTGAGAGCCGCCAGAGCCAGTTCAATGGGAATGCCTACATTATCCCGGATTCGGGTAGGCGCTGCACCGGTACCGCCGCAGTAGCAACTTTAACAATTTTTTGCCCAAAAAGGTCATAGATAAATTAATAGATAAAAAAACAAAAGAAAAAGGCGTTCTGCGACAATTTTATTCATCACAGAACGCCTTTGTTCTTACCTTATTTTATTGCAAATGCAGGAAAAGGTCAAGAAATATTCAAGGCTTCAAAACTTTTCTTACATTCTGCATAGAAAGTAGGCAATATTACTTTAAAAATACGTTAAATTTGCAAAAAATATTAATAAGTAAGAAAAAATCCCCCTTTTTGGTTGACACAACCAAATCCTGTGACTATACATCAAGGATGTAGACAGCAAAGGCGCTGTCGGTGATCACCTGCGGCGCCATTTTTCGTATGGGGTTTGTTTACAATTTGTGTTTGGTTAAAATTGAACAAATATTAAGATAGAGGAGGGAAATTTATGGCAAGCATCCCTGAGATCTTTGGCAGCATGGTATTTCATGTGCGGATCTTAGTTGGAATATGTACTTTTTGCCGTATAGTTGACGCTTCCGTTTACGGTTCTGGTTAAAGTATAGGAATGACCGGAACCGGTAACCTTAATGCTGGTTTGGGGCTTTGATGTGCCGGAAATGCCATAGATATAGAAGGTCATAGATCCGCTTTCATTAAAGGATGCGGTAATCTTAATGGACTGATTGTAAGAATTTTTAAATTTGAAATCCTTGGAACCGTAAGCTACAGTAGAATCTCGGCCTGCTGGAACGTAAGAAGATTTCAAAGTGTGGTTGTACCGCTCTGTAATGGTCATATTGGCTAGCAGCGCTGCATTAAACAGAGTGCTGGATACCTGACAGACACCGCCGCCAAGGCCGGCTACATAGTCGCCATTTTCAATAACTAGAGCAC
>CAZSBD010000242.1:0-1767 GCA_964605215.1 uncultured Oscillospiraceae bacterium
ACCACCGAGAGGCAGCGGAAACCATTCGCCGTCAGCTGGATTTGGAAGAGGTCAAAGCCGAAGTTCTGCCCCAGGAGAAGGAAAGTGTCATTCGCCAGCTTCAGGAGGAAGGCCAGAGGGTTATGATGGTAGGCGACGGCATCAATGATGCTCCTGCCCTGACCCGGGCAGATGTAGGCGTTGCCATTGGCGCGGGTACAGATATTGCTATTGAATCGGCGGATATTGTTTTGATTCGCAGCGATCTGCGGGATGCGGTCACCGTCATTCAGCTGAGCCAGTCTGTGCTGCGAAACATCAAAATGAATCTGTTTTGGGCTTTCTTTTATAATAGCCTGGGCATTCCCATCGCCGCCGGCGTGTTGTATCCCTTGCTGAATCTGCGTTTAAGTCCCATGCTGGCTGCGGCGGCTATGAGCTTCAGCTCGGTATGCGTGGTCACCAACGCTTTACGTTTACGGAATTTCCGCTCTCAGTGGGGCAAAGGTGAGTTGGTGCAGCAGTCAGAAACGCAAATTCCAGAGGAAACTGAAACGATAATAGAAGAAAGGACATCGGAGGAGGAAAACGAAATGAAAAAGGTATTGCATGTAGAAGGTATGATGTGCGCCCATTGTCAAGCAGCGGTAGAAAAAGGTCTGACCGCTTTGGAACAGGTGGAGAAGACAGAAGTGGATCTGAAAAAGAAGACCGCCACTGTCACTTTGAAAGTAGAAACTTCTGATGAATTGCTGAAAAAGACAGTAGAGGATCTTGGCTATGAGGTAACCTCTGTTCAGGCAAAGAAGGGTCTGTTTTCCAGATAAGGAAGGACAATATGCAGGCAGATAAAAAACAAATTACCACCCTTTTAAAAACCGCCAGAGGACAGATTGACGGTTTGCTCAAGATGATTGAGGAGGATCGCTACTGCATTGATATTTCCAACCAAATTTTGGCAGCTCAGTCCATTTTGAAAAAAGCCAATCGGGAGGTACTGCGAGCCCACATGGCCTGCTGTATCAAGGAAGCGATTCTAAACGGAAATGAAAAAGAAAAAATGGACGCAATGATGTCCGTTTTGGAAAAAATGGATAAGTAAAAGAAAGAGATTAAAAAAGTTACGTACTTGCCGTAATCTTTTAGTTACTTCGGAGCTTTATCTACAAACGAAAAGTCGGTTTTTCATAAAGGAAGGCCGATTTTTTGTGTCTGGAACTATTTTAAAGTATAGCTGTTGTTGAGCAGGCTGGTGCTGTACAGGAACAAAACATCCTGATCTGTAAAGGTAATAAATTCTGATACCAGATCCGAGCGGATATAGCGGAGATCCACCAGGGTGATTTTGGAATAGGCGTGAACCAGTAAAGGAGCCAGGGCACTGGCAAAGGAATCCCGGAATATGACAAGCTCCCGGTCTGTTTGAGCCTGGGAATTTTGGATAGTTAAAAGGGGACAGGCACCGGAGAGAAAGAAGTCATAGGGATCCACTGCCTCACCGGAGAGCTTTTCTGGCGCGTAAATGCCCGTGCTCTGGCCGGTTTCCTCGTTCCAGACAGTGCAGGCCTCCAATGTGTCATCGGTCAGGTAATACATCTTTTCTCCGGGTACTGGCAGAGCGGATTGGCTAGCATACACACCGCGGAAAGCGATGCCGGTATCCATCTGTTCTTCGGGAAGGCTCACATCCGGATAGCTCATTTGGGTTAAAAGCCGCCGGGCCACGGGAGCCAACTTTTCCTGCCGCCAATGGGTGTCCGTCTTATAATAATCGGAAATCTCTAAGCA
>CAZSBD010000243.1:0-1699 GCA_964605215.1 uncultured Oscillospiraceae bacterium
CCCTGTGTTTTTCCGAAACAGGCTTGCAAAGCGTCCGGAATGATGATAGCCTACGGCTTCCGCAATCTGGCTGACCGTAAAATCTGTTTTCATCAACATGTATTCCGCATGAGCAACCCGTTTGTTTTGGATATATTCTGTAATTGTGTAGCCATAGCGTTTTTTGAAAGAATAGCGAAGTTTCGTCTGCCCCATGCAGGCGATTTTTGTTAGCTGGTCTGTCCGAATATCAAAGGCGCAATGATCTTCTATGTAGCACTTCACTGCGTCCAGATTAACAAGATCTTCCTTCGTCAATTCACCGCTTGGCACAAACCCTTTATGTTCCTTTGTCTTTTCGATAATCAACGAAATCGCTTCCGCAACCTTACTCTCATAAAAAAGATGGGCTGCTATGCCTGTTCCCTGGAAAGTCTGTATCTGACGCATGAGCAGGACAAGCTCCGGAAAATCAGAAATACCGTCTACACTAAGAAACGCGGCTTTTGGATCGGGAAATTCCCCTGGGTATTTCTGTTCCAGATAGTCGTGATAATATCCCGGCATAAGCATGAGTTCCATGCCGTGAATGGGAACATTTTTATGATATCTGGCACGGAACATCTGGCTGTCGGAAACGTGTCCCCTGATACAGTTTGCGGATATTCGTTTATAAGGCGATAATTCCTCGGCGGATATGGTGTCGTAATAGTTGATGGAGATAAAATCCTGCTGCTGATACTCTAACAGTTTGTCTTCTTTTAGGCAAAGATCAAGGACCGCAATCGCAAAGAGGCCTTCCCTCTCATAGTACCAATAGTATCCGTACCCCAATTCTTTTGGCGGCTCAAAGCAGACACCCTCTAAGTTTAACGTATCTTTGCATGGGCAAGGATGAAATCCCAACTGTAACAGACACGGTTCCGAAAGATTTTTTGTCTGTACTTCCATGTGTTTTCCTCCTTCATCCACATTCAACGAACATTCATCACGATTCAACGAAAGTTAGTTGAAACTATTGAATTGACCATCGAAATGGAGTAGATTACTTTACGGACAGGTTAGCGAAATCTAACTTATCTATAGTATAGCAGGCTTGCTGATATAATTCAAGAAAAATCAAAAAGTTTGCGAAGAAAAGGAGGTCGTTTCATTGAAGAACGAACAATCTTGGTTCGGGGCGCTGCTTTCCTTTGCCGCACGTTGCAAAGGGAAAATGATTTTATCGGTGCTTTGTTCCATTATAAGCGTATTCGGTGGATTTGTCCCATTCATAGGCGTTTATCAGATTTTGAAGCTGTTTATCGCCAGGACGGTTGACATTTCCCAAATATTATTCTGGTGCGGCTTTTGTGTGGCAGGTTGGATGATCAGGCTGGTGTTCTTTGCCATTTCCACGATTCTGTCTCATGTCAGCGCCTATACAATTTTGGAAACTATCCGTCTGGAAATTGCGGATAAACTGATGAAAGCGCCGCTGGGTGATGTGATGAATAAAACCATCGGCCAGATTAAGAGTGTAGTGGTTGACCGGGTGGAGGCCATCGAGCCGCCATTGGCACATTTCATTCCAGAAGCAACGGGTAACATTGTAATCCCCATTGCGATTTTTATTTTCCTGATTGTGTTTGACTGGCGCATGGCCTTGGCGTCGATTGCGACAATCCCGCTGGCTGCAATTCCTTTTGGAATTATGACCAGGAACTTTACAGAAAAATAC
>CAZSBD010000244.1:0-1684 GCA_964605215.1 uncultured Oscillospiraceae bacterium
CGCTTCTTTAAATTTATAAGCAACGCCCACACCGATGCCGGCGCCGGTCAGTGCCTTGGCAATGCTGGCTACAAGGGAGATATAATTTCCCGCTGTACCTCCTGCCAAAGTGCCGATTTGCTGGACGATGGTGCCCACAATCAGGGTGGCAAACAGGCCCAAGGCCATACCGGACAAGCCGTCAATAAAAATGTGATTCAAATATTTTTTCAATCTTTCCATGGTTTTTCCTCTTTTTCCTTTCCCTTGGAATATATACCCTATTTTATACTTGTCTATACAGGTATACATATTGGAAAAAATGATAGCACACTTTTTTCAAAAACGCAAGAAGATTTCCGAGGATTTTTACCAAAAAGATTTCATTCAGGTCTCCTTCTCTGATTTTGCCAGCAGGGAGTCCACCTCTTCATAGTCGCTGACAGCATTTAAAAACTCCAACAGGGCGTTGGCAGTGAGATACTGGGGCAGGGCCAATTTTTTCAAAAGCGCCTGGCGTCGTTCCTCGCTGCCCGGTGTGCCGGAAAGACCCAGCGCATATAAATCTGCTTTGGTCAATTTTTTTCTTCTGGCAGCTTCTGGCACATCTTCTTCTAAAATCGTAGCCCCCGCTCGGCGTAGAGCCTGAAGGATAACCGCATCCTCCACTCCCTCTACTCCTATAAGACCTTCCTTAGACGGATGCTTTTTCCGCCTTTCTTTGCCGCAGATCTCCGGAATATAGGCATGCTTGACCTGCTCCCGAGGCACTGCTCCTTTGAGATAATTGCGAATCACAAAGCCGGCGCCGTCGCTATCTGTCAAAATCAGCAGCCCTCGCTTTTCCGCCAGCCGCCGCAGCATTGAAAGCTTTTCTTTATCTTTAAACACCCGAAAACCGCCGGTGCTGACAATAACCGTATCTACCAGCCGCCGCAGTTTTTCCACATCATACTTGCCTTCCACCAGGATGGCCTCTTGTATCTTAATCATGACTGCTCTCCGCTAATTTCAATAAAAAAAGTTCCCATGTTTTTTCTTTGTCTATGCCGGTGCTTTTGAGTAAGGTATCTGTTTCCCCGCACAAAAGCATCATATCCCGCAGCCAATTTAAGGAAAAGCCTTGAGCCGCCCGGGTCATTTTTTTAGCATAAAAGCCGGAACGATTATTTAGATAAGACATAACCGCCTCCTGTCCCTGAGGTGCCATCAGCTTGACCCCATACAACCGCTGAATGTGCTTGGATACCATAGATAGCAGCATCACCGGCTCGTTTTTCTGCGCGATCAGCTCCCGGGAAATACGGAAGGCCTTGGCAAAGTCCCCTGCCCCAATAGCATCCGTCAGGTCAAAAACCACGGCGTCCATGGTCTTGACACACACGGCATCGATATGTTTTTTCTGTATGGTGTCCGTGACACAGTAAGCGGTCACCTTGGCAAGCTCCGTGAGAAGATTGACCATAGAGGTGCCACATAGATAGATCATATATTCCCCAGTCTCTGCATCCAGCTGTTTGCCCTCCGCTCGGGCGTGACGTTGCAGCCATGTCACAAGCTCCCGGCTTTCCAAACGGGAAAATTCCGCAAAACAACCTGCCTTGTTAAAAACGGAATACAGTTTGACCCGTTTATCCGGCTTAAAGGGCAAGGTTTCAAAATAAAAGACCAGGCAGACATAATCCGGCAGATCACCGATCATTTG
>CAZSBD010000245.1:0-1672 GCA_964605215.1 uncultured Oscillospiraceae bacterium
GCTCAGCATCATAATCACATCCGCGTCCTGCTCGATCTGGCCGGAATCCCGCAGATTCGCCATCGTCGGCTGACCATTGACCGCCCGGTTCAGCTGGCAAAGGGCAATGACGGTGATGCCATAGCGCTGGGATAACATATGCAGCTTGCGGCTGATATCGGACATTCTGGCATAATCCGTCAGTTTGGGATTGCTGTGGTCAATCAGGCCAATGTAATCCAGAAAAATCACCTGCGCCCGGGTTCTCAGGGCTTCCGCCCGAATATCCTCCACGGTAAAGCCGGAAGCATACGCAAACCGAATGGGCAGCGGCACCAGCTCCTTTTGCTTTTGCACCAACCGTTCCACATCCTTGGCATCGCAAATGGATTTTTTAATGGCGGATAGATGGACGTTTGCCGCGCCTGCCATCATCCGGTCCCGGAATTTGGATTCGCCCGTCTCCAGGGAGAAAAAGGTCACCCGCTTATGCCGGGCAATCTGCACCGCCAGATTGATGGCCATTGCCGTTTTGCCTACAGAAGGGCGGGCTGCGATCACCACATAATCCCCCGGCTCTGTAAACAGATGCTCGTTTAATTTGGGGTAGCCCCAATCCAAAAACGCACGGGGCTGATTGAGGGTTTCAAAAAAGTGGATCATCATAGTTTTCATATCCACAGATTTCGATTTCTGCTGGATACTGATGACCGTCTGCAGCTGTTCAACCTGGGTCCGGATCTCCGGAAGCGGAGCGCCGGCCAAGAGCAGATCCGACACCTTAGCCGCCGCTTCCTGCGCTGCAGCTCGCTGACTTTGCTCCTTGAGGATCTCCATATAGCTGGGGTAATTGGCCGCTGTAGGCGTGACCTCCATCAGCTCAACCACAAAATCCCGATAAGACTGGCCCGCGCTGGCAACCACGGAAACCGCATCAATGGACTTTCCCTCGGCATATAGGCTGCGGGCTGCCTGATAGATATGGCGGCAAGTGGTGTTGGCAAAATCCTCCGGCCGGATCCGGGCAAAGATTTCCGCCCCGCAGTGATCGGCGTCCAGGATCAAGGCTCCCAGCACACTAAGCTCCGCGTCTTCCCGGATTTTGTTTTCCGCCATTGGCTCTCACCTCCTGTTTTACTTTTCCCATTCTCCGCCTCAAAGCCACTGCATTTCCCTCTGGGGCTTGCCCGGCGCATTCTCTCTGTCCTCCTTGGGCTTGTAGACGGATTTCCAGCCGTTCAAAACTGCCTCCTCCAGCATTTGAATTTTCAAGGCATCGTCTCCGCCGGAAAGCTTGTCCAGTCGGTTGCAAAGCAGCGTGACCGTCCTCTCTGTTGTGATCGGGCTTCTCAGTTTTTTCCGCATCTCGGCAAAAGCGATCATCGCCTCCTGCAAAGACGAATTGCCATCGCAGTAATCGCGTATTTTTTTATCTATTTTCTTAGGGACTATAGGGTATATATTCTCTATTGTATTTCTCTCCTTTAATACCTCCACATTTTTGGGGAGAGGTATCCTCTTTTTTGCGGGGAGGCTCTCCCCATTTTTGGGGAGAGGGGTCTGCACTTTCATACGGGATTCCCGGGTGAAAATTTTACGGGTTTGAACCTCATTTTTCTCATCCCGAATGATCTCTATGTAGATATAATTTCGGCTCACCAGCTGGGCAATCAGACGGCTGGCCGACTTAATG
>CAZSBD010000246.1:0-1660 GCA_964605215.1 uncultured Oscillospiraceae bacterium
GCAGACGCGTTTTTGAAGAAGCTGACATTGGCGATGCCCACAATGACCAGCCCAAGGGCGATTGCCTGCCTGCGTTTTTTCCACAGTGCCTCTGTCTTCGGATTTTCAAACCGGAAGGGAAAAAGAACCAGCAGAAAGATGAACGCGACGCCAACACAGGCGAAAGCCTCCGTCGTGCGGGAATATTCCAGCATAAGAAGACCCAGGAAGCAGATGCTTAACCCAACCGCCAGCTTTGCGGCATCGCCTAGGTTAAGATGCATCAGCTCCGGCCACATAACGGTAAAAATGTACGCGCACAGGAGGGCAAAAGCCCAGCACCATTTGTTGCTCATATAAGACATTCCGTTGAGAAATTGTCCAAGAGCCGGAATCATAATAATGATCGTGCAGGCGAGGAAGCATGCTTTCAGTGTCCCGTATTTCTTTTTCCGCAGAAACAGCAGAATAAGTGCCAGGATTACCGGAGCGCTGAAACCCATACAAAGCCAATAGCTGCCATTGCCCGAGAAGAATGCCCCTAGCAGCTTGCTGTAATAGGACAACGGATAGACCAAGTGCCAGTCGTTTCCTGACGTCATTCTGGCATCCGTTAAAAAATCAAACGCGACCGGCAAAAGGATAATTCCGCCCATCATGGTTCCGAGGATGGAATCTCCGGCGATTTTCAATAGCAATTTCAGCATGGGCTTAAAATGATTCTTGTACTTTCCGATCAGCCGGATGGCCACATAGGCAGCGGTCATAAAAACAATGACATAGAAGTAATAAAAATTACTGATTGACGCAAGAAAAACAGCAATGATTAGCAGATAAGATTTCTCTTCTCTCAGAAGCTTTTCAATTCCTAGGATAATGAGCGGAAAATACAGCATTGGGTTCAGAAAATACGGATGGCGGTTCACATTTAAGATAGCCCAATAACAGAACACATAGGATAATGCCCCTGCCATTACAGCATATCGTCCGGCATCCTTTTGCGTATAGAAACAGAGGCATGAAAACGCAATCCCGGCCAGATACAGGCGGAGCAGGATCATAAAGTCATAATAAATCCATAGGAATCGGGTGGGAACAAAAACCGAAAACAGCGCAAACGGATCGCCGATCACATAATAATGCAGAGATTGCAAGATATCATTGCCCTCGCCAAAAGCGAAATCCCATTCCGGGAATACAAGCCGGTGGTTTTGCAGCAGTTCCCGGATTATGGATCGCATATACCTTGCATAATACACCAACGCCTTATAGTGTTGACCCCAACCGTCAGTCTGCCATATAAATGTTCTTCCAGTCAGAAAATACCAGCAAAATACCAGGCAACAGATCAGACCAAACAGTGCCGTGTATAGCGCAAAATATTGGCGGGAGCTATGTCCCCCCCCCCCGCGAAGGGTGTCCGAAATTATTGCTTTTTCTCCCTTACTTTTTTTATTCAAAAATACCATTTCCATTTCCCCCTGTTTCTCTTGTTCTCCTGTCAACTGCTGGAGTCAGCAAAAAAGTCTGCTCCATCCTCAGCGACTGTCCTGCAGCACATTCATGGAAAGCCCACTGACATATAGATTATAAGCGATGCGGCCAGGTTTTTCAACAGATTTTACGAAAACATATCGTCCCTTAATGCCTTTTGTCACCTTGACTTTTTCCCTGTCCGGCA
>CAZSBD010000247.1:0-1640 GCA_964605215.1 uncultured Oscillospiraceae bacterium
AGATGAAAATATTTTCCTCATTAGCAATCGACATGGCAATAATCTTTTTGCGGATCATACGAGGCTGGGTCTTTTTGGACCAGGAGAATTCATCCAAAGCCAAATAAACCGTAAAGCCCTGATCGCGAATCGCCGTAGCAATGCCCTTATGGCTCAGGGAGAAGGGATCAAAGGTACCAGGGAAGAAAGCCACCTTAACCGGTTCATGGATATCAAAATCGGTGTGATCAAACAAATAATCGCTGATAAAACGATAAATATGGTTGAGGCAAGCCGCACTATTGAAAAAGGAAAGTTGCTCTTCTTCATGCTCCGGTACAGTAGTTGTGATCTTTTTAAAGGTGTGCCGGAAGATTTCCACCTTGTCCTCCCGGGACAAAATGGGAGAAGCAAAGAGATACTGTCCGATGACAATAAAAGCCTCCTGATGGATCGAGGAATGGTAATTGGCCAGACCTTCCAAAATCAAGCCAATGATTTGATTTCGGCGGCTTGCAAAGATTTCTTCCGGTTCCCGCCAGCGCAGGCGGTATTCCCGGTAATGCTGTAGCAAAACGCCCAAGGTATCCAAAGCAACACAAACCACCCGGTCATTGACGCTCATCAGGAATTTCTTCAAATCCAGCAGGAATTCATCCAACTCCAAGGGATGCAGATACATAACAAACCGGCCCAGATACTGGGGGATGTATTTGGAAAATTCGTATTCACCAGTTTCCAAGCCCTTGTTCATCTCGATGGCGATCTCATTTCGCTGATCGATAGACAAAAGGGGAACAATTTGCAGAAGAGCCTGACCGGCGGTATGCCGCACGGTGATTCGCTCACTGACCTTAAGCAGATTGCACAGATGGGTTGCTACCTGCAGACGATTGGCATGGCTATCCGTTTGCACGTAAGCCAGCAGCATTTCAATATTGATTTCCTTGACAATCCAAGGAGTCGCGGTTTTTAAATTGGCCAGGAAAATATCAGAAACAATTTCAGGCTGAGAATAAAAACTGATTTTCCAGCTGTTTAAAATATTTCCCTTTAAATACTCCAAGGCCACAGTAGAATCCGTTTTCATCTGCTGGACAACAGTACGCACCTGGGATATCAGAGGATCTGCTTCCTCTGTTTTCTGAATGTAAAAGGTAAAAAAACGCAGAACCGCCGTACGAATCTCCAAGGATTCCCGCTTGGAAAAGCCGCGGGCATAAGAAACCAGTCGTTCCCGATCCCAATTTTCCAGCAGATCAAAGGGAATCACTGTCATAGAATCCAGCAATGTGAAGGCTGTGATATCGTCCTGCCCTGCCGGATCATAATATGAAAGAAGAATATGCAGATAGGATTTTCTTTCCTCTTCTTTACAGTTTTTAAGAACAGATTCCACAACTATTTTCAAAGCAAATCCAATCCAGCGCCGGTGCATTTCTATGATCCGGCGATCCGGTACCAGCATTTTGGAGAGATACTTTTGCCACAACTTCAGGCCAGTCATCGGCAGGTGATCCTTCTCCACATCCTGGGGCAGTTCCTTCCGGTACTCTTCATCGAAATTAACAATGATTTTACCTATCAGAGCCGCCGCCTGCCTGCGGATGTCACCCTCCTTATGCATTAAATACGTATACAGGAAATTCAATGTTTGAATT
>CAZSBD010000248.1:0-1614 GCA_964605215.1 uncultured Oscillospiraceae bacterium
TTGTAGGCATTGAGCTGGGTCATTTAGTATCCGGCAAGACAAAGATTGATATTCTGGTTACGCCTATTGTTACCATTGGCGCTGGCGCTGTAGCAGGCCTTATCGTTGGCCCGCCCATCTCCGGTTTTATGACTGCCTTAGGTGCCCTTATCAACTGGGGCACCATCCAGCAGCCGGTTTTGATGGGTATTATTGTTTCCGTAATTATGGGTATGATTCTGACTCTGCCTATCAGTTCCGCTGCTTTGGGTATTATTCTGAATCTTTCCGGCATTGCAGCCGGTGCCGCTACCATTGGCTGCTGCACCCAGATGGTGGGCTTTGCCGTTGCCAGCTATCGGGAAAATAAGATTGGCGGCCTGGTGGCTCAGGGCATCGGTACTTCTATGCTCCAAGTGCCTAATATTGTGAAAAGGCCTGTGATCTGGCTGCCGCCTATCATCGCCAGCGCGATTTTGGGTCCTATTGGCAGCGCCGTGCTGGGTATGACCAACAACGCCACTGGTTCCGGTATGGGTACCGCAGGCTTTGTGGGACAGATTATGACCTATCAAACTATGATAGGGGACGGCGTCAGCGCCGCTGTGGTTCTCATGGAAATGCTGATTATGCATTTTGTGGCTCCTGCTGTCCTGACTCTGGCTATCTCTGAGCTGATGCGTAAAAAGAATTGGATCGCAGAAGGGGATATGGCCTTGGATCTGTAAAAAACGCAAATTACTTGTTGACAAATCGGAAAAAATGTGTATATAATAAAAACAGAATTGAATAGAAACCGTTGAAGCGAAGATAAAAACATTCGTGCACTTACAGAGAGCCGGGGTGCTGAAAATCCGGTAGAACGCAGCTTGTGCAGTCCAAATGGGCTGGGAAATGGATCGCTGAGGGCGTGGTCAAAAGCGGCTTGCCGCTGAGTATTCTACGACGTGAGGACATACGTCAGTTGTCAGGAATATGTTTGTATTCTATAAAGTGTGGGGCTTTTCCCAAACCAAGGTGGTACCGCGGGTTATTTTGTTTATAAACTCGTCCTTGACATATGTCAAGGATGGGTTTTTGTTTTTTTATTTTGGAAAAGAGAGGTATGCAAGCTATGTTTAAGCCAACCTTAGAAGAAGCTAGGAAGATCGGCCAGGGCTTTCCGTCAATTCCTGTGAGCTGTGAAATGCTTTCAGATATGGCCACCCCTATCCAGGTACTTCAGATTTTGAAAAATGTAAGCCGGCATTGCTATTTGCTGGAGAGTATAGAGGATTCTCAAAAATGGGGCAGATATACCTTCTTGGGTTATGATCCTAAGCTGGAGCTGACCTGTATCAATGGCAGGCTGACCATCAAAGGCGGCACGGAAATCACCATCCAGGCTAAGCACCCGGGAGAATATATCAAGCAGATTGTGGCGGAAAACGCCAGTCCCCGGATTCCCGGTCTGCCAACCTTCACCGGCGGCCTGGTAGGCTATTTCTCCTACGATTATATAAAGTATGCGGAGCCTTCCTTAAAGCTGGATGCGGAGGATCAGGAGGGCTTCCAGGATGTAGACCTGATGCTTTTTGATAAGGTTATTGCTTTTGATAACTTAAAACAGAAGATTATCCTGATCGTCAATGTGAA